>JAISDQ010000186.1 GCA_031264605.1 Synergistaceae bacterium
CTGTAAGTGTTTTGAGTACCGGTAGAGTTCGACTGTCTTATTTTTGAGAGTGGTGACTGATATTATAGATAATTATTTATCGAAACTCTAACAATCATTATTCGCGTATTATTCATTGGCATAACTGCTTAAGTATTGCTATAACTAAGTTTACAAGTATTTTATCTATACATCGATCACCACTCTCACTTTTGTAATTCACCGGTTTTATAGTGAGTTTATGATGTTTTTTGGGTTTGGTTGGATTAGGTCGGATTTATTGAATGGTGCGAGAGAGGGGAGTCGAACCCCTACGCCGGAGGCACAAGATCCTAAGTCTTGCGTGTCTGCCAGTTCCACCACTCTCGCACTTGCGAGAGTTTATAATGTTTTGCGCACTCAGTCAACAAACGCGCCCCTAATTTTGACCGTAAAAGCCGGGGAGACGCTATGCGTTGTATTGGTACGAATCTTCGGCTTATGATAGAATAACGTAAAGATGTTTTCGCCGCGGCTTCGCATCACACTTTTGGCTGGCGTTCAAAAAAATTTTCCCGCGCACGGTGCGGGACGAAGAGGTGATTTATACATGTCCGGACATTCACACTGGGCCGGAATCAAGCACCGCAAGGCGGCGCAGGACGCCAAGAAGGGCGTGGCCTATCAGCGCCTGACGAAGAACATCATCGCGGCCGCGAGGGCAGGCGGCGGAGACCCCAACGCCAACTTCTCGCTCAAGGTCGCGATCGATCGCGCCAAGGAGGGCAACGTGCCCAACGACAACATCGAGCGGGCGGTCAAAAGGGGCGCCGGCAATCTCGAGGGCGTCACTTACGAGGAAGTCATCTACGAGGGATACGGGCCGGGCGGAGTCGCCGTCATGGTCGAGACTTCCACCGACAACCGCAACAGAACCGCGCCGGAAATGAGAGCCATATTCACCCGCGTCGGCGGCGCGATCGGAGAGATGGGCTGCGTCGCGTGGAATTTCGAACGCCGCGGGGTCGTGACCGTGACCGGCGAGGGCATAGACGGGGACGAGCTTCTGAGCGTCGCTATAGACGCCGGCGCGGACGACATGAACGACATTGACGACGGATTCGAGATAATAACCAATCCGTCGCTCGTCTCGGCGGTGGCGAAGGCGATAAGGGACGCAGGCTACGTGGTGAGCGCCGCCGAAGCCACCATGGAACCGAAGACCACGATACAGGTTAAAACGAAAGAAGAAGCGGAAAAAATGCTCAACATGGTGGATCGTTTCGAGGAAAGCGACGACGTCCAGAATGTTTACTCGAACTTCGAGATACCGGACGAAATTCTTGCCGTTTTGGGCTGAGAAAGACGGGCGCGTCCTATGCTCTGCCTCGGGATAGACCCCGGCATAGGGAGGCTGGGCTACGGAATAGTGAGTCAGACCGGCAATACCATGCGATCGCTTGATTATGGAGTGATATCCACCGGCCCGGGAGTCCCGGTCGCGCTCAGGCTTAAAGATATATTCCTCGGGATCGAGGAAAAAATCTCGTCTCACAACCCCGACGTGATAGCCGTGGAGCGTCTTTATTTCGGGCGCAACACCACCACCGCCGAGATGGTCTGGCAGGCGCGGGGCGTAATCCTTCTAGCCGCGGCGAGGTTTGGGCTGGTTCCCTACGAACCCAAGCCGTCCGAGATAAAATTGGCGGTATGCGGCAGCGGTTCCGCCGATAAGCGGCAGGTGCAGGGAATGGTCCGAAACTTGCTGAACCTCCCCGAGACGCCAAAACCCGACGACGCGGCGGACGCCCTCGCGGCGGCGATAACCGGCATGGCCCTGTCGATGTACGACACGCGAAACAGCATGGGCGTGGTTCAATGATTCATTCTCTGCGGGGAACGGTTTTATCCGTCGGGGACGAGACAATCCGCCTCGAGGTCGCCGGTTTCGGCCTGGAAGTATACGCCTCCGGTTCGTTGCTCGCGCGCTCCGTCGCCGGCAAGGAACTTTCCTGTCTCGCCTGGCTTCAGGTGAGCGACGCGGGGATGTCGATGTTCGGCTTCTCCGACGAGTCGGAACGTTCGCTGTTTCTGGAATTGACGCAGGTAAAGACGATGGGGGGCAAGCTGTCCATCTCGTTGCTGCGCCACTTAGGCGCCGGAGCGATAGTGTCGGCCATAATGGCTTCCGACGCGTCGCGTCTCGCCATCCCGGGGCTTGGGCCCAAACGCGCCGAGCGGATATGTTTCGAGCTGCGTCCCAAAATAGGAAAAAAATTCGCGCATCTCGCCTCCGGCGGAACGGAGATAAAAGCGTCCGTCTCCGTGGACGGCGAGGTCATAAGCGGGCTCGTCGGGCTCGGTTTCTCTCAGGGCGAGGCGGCGCACGCGGTGAATCTCTGCCGCTCCGAGGGCGGAGACAGGGAATGGAGCGAGGAAGACCTGATGATGTCGTCGCTCGTCAGGCTCCAAAGAAGGTAATATGGACACGGACAAACCTTTCGAAAACCTGCGGGCTCAAACCGAAGACGACGCGCTGTCTCTCCGCCCTCAGGCGCTGGACGAATTCATAGGGCAGGACGCTCTCAAGGACAAACTTTCGATTTTCATAAGAGCTTCGCAGAGCAGGGAGGAATCGCTCGACCATACGCTATTTTACGGTCCTCCCGGGCTAGGCAAGACGACGCTCGCCGGCATAATAGCGCACGAGATGAAGGGCACGCTCAAGACGACGTCCGGTCCCGCTCTCGAACGCGCGGGCGACCTCGCCGCCATACTGTCGAACATTCAGGTGGGCGACGTTCTTTTCATCGACGAGATACACCGCCTCTCGGCCAATATAGAGGAGATACTCTACCCTGCCATGGAGGATTTCAGCCTTTCGATCGTCATAGGCAAAGGCCCTCTCGCGAGAAGCATCAGGCTTCAACTCCCGCGTTTCACCCTGGTGGGGGCGACCACGCGCCTCGGCCTGCTCACGTCCCCCCTGCGCGCCAGATTCGGAATCCTCGAACAGCTCGATCTGTACGAGCCGTGGGAACTCACGAAAATCGTACAGAGGGGCGCGGTCGTGCTCGAAGCCGACATCACCGACAAAGCGGCGGACGAAATAGGCAAGAGGGCGCGCGGAACTCCCAGGGTCGCTCTGCGGCTCCTTCGGCGGGTGAGGGACGTCGCGACCGTGCGCGAAGAGAAAATCATCGAGCCTGCGCTTACCAAAGCGGCGCTCGACATGATGGGCGTGGACGAGCTTGGTTTCGACGACCACGACAGAAAATTCATGCGCGCGCTTCTTGAGCTTTTCGACGGGGGCCCGGTTGGGCTTTCGACCCTCGCGGCGGCACTGAACGAGGACAACGGCACCATCGAGGACATATACGAACCATATCTGATACAGAAAGGGATGCTCGAACGCACCCCGCGCGGCCGTAAGGCCACGCGCAATACCTACGAATATCTGGGCATAAAGCCGCGAGATTTCATGCCCCGCCAGATGTCGATACTGGACGACGACGAGGTGTGACGCCATGGCGCGGATGCTTATGACAATCGGCGTTCTTTTGTTTCTGGCCGGCGCGGCGGTTTGGGCGGTCTCGAAATTGGGGCTGCCGTTGGGCAGGCTTCCCGGCGATTTCGCGTGGGAAACCAAGAATGTAAAAGTGTATTTTCCGTTCGTGACCATGCTGGTTGTGAGCGGAATTTTAACCGCGATACTCAATATCATCGCGCGAATCGGAAGAAAATAATATTCTCGGGGGCATGTCATGATTTCTCGGAAAAATCTTTTCGCCATATTCCTGACGGCGTTCGCCGCCGTCTCATGTTTCACTGAGTTCACGCCAAAATCGGAGGCGGTATCGAACATTCCGGTTAAAATCGGGGTTGCGGACAGCGTGCAGAACGGCAAAGTCATCGGCGATGGAATAATTTTCACCGACGCGAAGGGCAAAAAGGGAAGCGTGAAGAACGGAGCCGCAGTCAAAGTTTCCGGAGGCGGGCTTTCAGTGGGCGCGGCGGTGCTGTCGTTTCCCGTGACCGCCACGGCGAAAGGCCCGGTGGGATGGAACAACGTGAAGTACCGCGGCAAACTGACTCTCATAAAAGCCGGATCGGGCTTCACGGTGGTGAACGAGCTGCCTCTGGAGGATTACGTCAGGGGAATTCTCAAGGTCGAGATGGCCGCGGACTGGCCATTGGAGGCGCTGAAAGCCCAGGCGATTCTGGCGCGCACTTACGCCGTCAGAAACAGGGGCAGGTTCGGCAAACGGGGCTACGATTTCGACACGGGGGAGAATTCGCAAGTGTACAGGGGCGTGAACGCCGAGGATCCGCGCACCGATAAAGCCGTCCTCGAGACGGCCGGAACGGTGCTCACGTGGGACGGCTCCCTCGCCGACGTGTATTATCACTCCGACAGCGGCGGCGCGACAGCGGACGTGGCGGACGTGTGGGGCGGCGTCAGGCCGTACCTCCGAGTACAACCGGAAATCGTGCAATACGCCTCCCCGAATTCCGCGTGGGAGACGACTCTCACCGAAGCTCAAGTGACGTCGATACTGTCCAAGATGCAACGGAACATCGGCAGAGTGCTGAGCATCGACGTAGCGACCGTCGACCAGGCCGGGCGCGCCGTCACCCTCAAGGTGACGGGAGAACGCGGGACCGTCAATGTCAAAGCGCACGATTTCAGAATGGCCGCCGGAAGCAGAGTGATAAAGAGCACGCACTTTCAAACCTCACGAGGCGGCAAAGCGCCGGCGTCCGCGCCGGTTCCAACGCAGGCGCCCGCGCCCCAGACGACTCCTCCGGCGCCAGCCCGAACCGCCAAGGGCGACCCGCTCGTCACGATGATAAAGGCAGGAATGTTCACAGCCAAAGAGTTGATCGACATGCTCTCTTATCCCGAAAAAAGGGGAGAATACCTCAAAATCGGTTACGAACGGATGAACGAATCCGCGCCTGAAAGCGAGGCGCCTCCGACAATCCCCGAGCCTCCGGCCGCCAAACCTCAGCTTCCCGCGCCGGTGGCACAAGCACAGACAGGCGTCTTTGTGTTCGCGGGCAGAGGATGGGGGCACGGCGTTGGGCTTTCTCAGTGGGGAGCCAAGGCAATGGCCGATAACGGGATGAAATACGGGGAAATTCTGGGGCACTACTTCCCGGGCACGAAAATATCGAAGTGACCGAGCCGGACCTCAACGACATTTCGTCTTACGACTACGGTATCCCTCCCTACCTGATAGCCCAGAACCCAAGCCTGCGGAGAGACGGGGCGCGGCTGATGCGGCTTTTTAAAAGCAGCGGCGCGACCGAACACAGGTCGTTTTCGGAACTGCCGGACATTCTTTCGCCCGGCGATCTGCTCGTGATGAACGACGCCAGAGTATTCAAGGCCCGCGTGAGAGGCAAAAAAATCCCGGGCGGCGCGGCGGCCGAGATTTTTTTTCTCTCCCCGGCCGACGGCCAAAACAAGTGGCGAGCGCTGGCGCGTCCCGGCCGAAAGCTGCCGCCCGGCTCGTCGGTCCTCCTGCCTGACGGAACGGTGCTGGAAATTACCGGTTCGTCGCCCGGCGGAATCAGAATAGTGAAATGCCCCGACGGCGTCTCTCCCTGGGACATCTTCGAACGCTCCGGTTCGATCCCTCTGCCGCCGTATATAAAACACACCGACGCGCCCGACGCCAGATATCAGACCGTCTATTCCAACGGCGAACACAACCGTTCGGTGGCCGCTCCCACAGCCGGACTGCACTTCACCCACGAATTGCTGGCGAAACTGCGCGAACGCGGAATCGAAACGGCGTTTCTGACCCTCGACGTCGGCATAGGCACGTTTCGCCCCGTAAAAACGGACGACATAAGGGAACACAAAATGCACTCGGAACGCTGCGCGATGGACGAAACATGCGCCAACGCGGTAAACGCGGCAAAATCGGAAGGCCGGAGAACGATCGCCGTCGGCACGACTGTCGTCCGCACGCTCGAATCGTTCGCTGACTCATCCGGCATGGTGACCGTCGGAACGCGCGATACAGATATATTCATAAAACCCGGCTACAGTTTCAAAGTCCCCGACGCCCTGATAACCAATTTCCACCTCCCAAGAAGCACGCTTTTGATGCTCGCCGCCGCTTTCGCCGGCTACCAGAACACGATGAACGCTTACGCCGAAGCCGTGGCCCTGCGCTACAGGTTTTTCTCGTTCGGCGATGCGATGCTCATGGAATAGAAGATTTCAAAGTGGACAAAACGAAAAAATCCGGTATCATGTATAAGAGAAAAATCGATAACGTCCGATAATATAAGTATAAAAACGTAACCAGAGGGAACGAATTGAGGTGATCACGGATGAATATAAAGTCAGTGGCTCGCGCGGGGGCGGTTCAGGATGTGGCTCATCAGTCGGCGTACGTTTACGGCGTCGACCGTCAGTTTCTTCCCCCCAAATCTCCGAATCAAAGCAGGAACATCGTCCTCGACGGTCCCGGGAAGATGGAGACCATCTACCAGTACCGGCAGACGGAGGGCTGGCTGGGGGATGTGCCCGTATCTTTCACATTTCTGATGGCTTACCGTTCGTACGAGTACACCAAACACGTTTTTTCGGACTACGGCAAGAGAGTTGCGGTGTCGAACACCAACAGCTGGATCGTCTGACAAGACGGCGGTTTGCGAATGACGCCGATTACAGTGAATAATCCCGTCTTTCTGGACGGGATTTGTTTTTTATAATAAAATACATAGGTTAGACGCGTAATAGGCATCGAGCATCCGAAAGGAGTTGTAACGTTTGAAGTCGGAGATTCTCTCCCAGGAACATAACGTAGTGGTGGTAAAGACCGAACATGAGGCGGGCGAGGTCGACAAAGCGGTAAGCAGGATGGTTCGGGATTTATCGAACAAAGCAAATATAAAGGGTTTTCGCAAGGGGCACGTTCCAAGAAAGACTCTCGAACTTTTTATGGGGAAAAACAGCATCTACAAGGAAGTTATGGAGCAGCTCGCGAACGAGGCGCTGGAGACGGTCGTCAGCGAGTATGAACTCGACCTGATCGCCGATCCGAAATTCAAACTCGGCGACTTTGCCGAGGGGAAACCTTTTGAAGTGGAATTTACGTTCGAGGCCCGCCCGGAGGTCGAACTTCCCGATATAAGCTCGCTCGTCGCGGAAAAGACCGTTTACAAAGTCCTCGACGGCGACGTGGAAGAGGGCCTTCGCCAAGTGCTCGAATCGAACGCGAAGGTCGTGCCTTCCGACGAGGACAGGCCGGCTCAGGCAAGCGACATCGTGGAGGTTCAATATTCGTCAAGCGCCGCGGCTCCTGACGGCGCCGTGCGCGAATTGGAGAAAGACAAGAAAAACACGTTCTATCTGTCCAACCTGAGACGCGATCTCGCGGACGCCATAATCGGACACAAACCGGCCGAGGAATTGTCGTTCGATATAAAACTGGAGGACGATTATCCCGATCCCGGAATGGCCGGGCATACTGTGCATTATGAATTGGAAATATTGAATTTGATGAAACGTATCGTGCCGGAGGCGAATGACGAAACCGTGTCGGAGATATCGCGCGGCAAATACAATACGGTGGACGAACTCAAATCCGAACTCAGGGCACAGATGGAGAACGACGCGTCCGCGCACGGCGAGGCGAGCCTTCAGGAATCGGCGCTCAAAGCGCTGGCGGAAAACGCCAAAGTCGATATCCCCGAAAGCATGGTCGACAGGCAATACGGGACAATGCGTAACGAACGGGACAGACAGCTTCGGCGCGACCTCAACCTATCGCTCGGCGATTATCTGACGAACAATAACCTGAGTGTCGACGAGTTCGACGGACGCCTCAGAAAGAACGCCGAGGAGACCGTCCGCAACACGCTGGTGCTGGACGCCCTCGCCGAGAGGGACGGAATATCCTTCACGTCGGACGAGATCAACGCCGAGATAATGGGCATGGCGGCCGAGATGAGGGTCAACGCCCAGCAGCTTGCCGATTCGCTCGGCAAAAATACGAAGGAATTATCCAATGTGGCGTCGAGAGTCAGGACGAAGAACACAATAAAACACCTCGCGTCGCTGGTCACGGTGATCGAACACGAGCAGGATTACGGCGCCGCTCACTCGCACGACCACGGTCATGACCATGACCACGATCACGATCGTGACCGCAAAGAAGACGCTGAAGATAACGAACCGCATACACATGACGAAGGAGACGCCGAACAATGACCGAAGACTTTAATCCCGCCGCCTCGTATCTTGTCCCCATAGTCGTCGAACAGACCGGCCGCGGCGAACGCTCTTACGATATATACAGCAGGCTGCTCAAAGACAGGATAATTTTCATCGGGTCAGAGATAGAGGACGGCATGGCGAATCTGGTCATAGCGCAATTACTGTTCCTGGAGAGCGAAGACCCCGAAAAAGACGTATCCATTTACATCAACAGCCCCGGCGGCGTCGTCACCTCGGGCCTTGCCATTTACGACACGATGCAGTACATAAAATGCCCGGTTTCCACGATGTGCGCGGGACTGTCGGCAAGCATGGCGGCGGTGCTCCTGGCGGGCGGGGACAAGGGGAAACGCCTGGCCCTTCCGAACGCAAGGGTATTGATTCATCAGCCGAGCGGAGGGTCGAGAGGGCAGGCGAGCGACATCAAGATACAGGCCGATGAGATATTGAAGACGAGGGGAATTTTAAACGGCATATTGTCCCGTCACACGGGCCAGCCGATGGACAGAATAGAACGCGATACTGACCGCGATTTTTACATGTCCGCCGAGGAGGCGGTGGAGTATGGGCTCGTCGACAAAGTCATACAGAAACGATAGGGCCGCGCTCCGCGGAGGGAGGATTGAAACGCATGTTTCCTTACGATAACAACGGCGACGGACGAAAGAGAAAAGTGCGCTGTTCGTTTTGCGGCAAGAGCCAGGAGGAAGTCCCCAAACTGATTGCCGGTTCCAGCGCGTATATATGTACGGATTGCGTGCAGTTGTGCAATATGATTATACGCGACGAACTGGAATCTCCCCGCCCGCAGGCGGAAGCCCTCCCGATCACGCGCGAAAAATTGCCCAAACCGTACGAGATAAAGGATTATCTCGATAAATATGTAGTCGGACAGGCGAGAGCCAAAAAAGTGCTTTCGGTGGCCGTGTACAACCACTATCAGCGCATTCGGGCGCTAGGCGCGCCCGCGAAGGACGAAGCCGAGCTTCCCAAGAGTAATGTGCTGCTGTTGGGGCCTACGGGCTGCGGCAAGACGCTCCTTGCCCAGAGCCTCGCGAACTTTTTGCACGTGCCGTTCGCCATGGCTGACGCCACGACGCTGACCGAGGCCGGATACGTGGGCGAGGACGTCGAAAATATACTGGTGAGGCTCCTGCAAGCGGCCGAGTATGACGTAAAAGCCGCCGAGCACGGGATCATTTACGTCGACGAGATAGACAAAATATCGCGAAAATCGGAGTCGCAATCGATCACGAGGGACGTGTCCGGCGAGGGCGTGCAGCAGGCACTCCTGCGCATCCTGGAGGGAACGGTGTCAAACGTGCCGCCGAAGGGCGGGCGCAAACATCCTAACCAGGATTTCGTTCAAATCGACACTAAAAATATCCTCTTTATATGCGGAGGCGCTTTCGACGGTCTCGACGGCATAATCGCGCGCCGCGTCAACAAAAAGACCATAGGTTTCGGCGGGGAACTGGTCGGCAACTCCGTATCGGAGGACAGGGACGTATTGAAGGAGATACAGCCCACGGACCTCACCTCGTACGGTTTCATCCCCGAATTCGTGGGACGGCTTCCCATCCTGGTGCCGATGGATTCGCTGGATCACGAGACGTTGGTGCGAATACTGCGCGAGCCGAAAAACGCCCTCACCAAGCAATATAAGAGGATTTTCTCGCTGGAAGACGTCGACCTCAGCTTCACCGACGAAGCCCTCGACGCCATAGCGAAGCTGACCATGGTTCAAAAAACCGGGGCTCGCGGCCTCAGAAGCGTCATGGAGACCGCTATGATAGATATGATGTTCGATCTTCCGGCGAAGAGTTCCCGCATAGGCAGGATTCTGATAACGGGGGATTTCATCAACGGGACAGGCGAAGCCGAGATAACGGAACGAAATTCCCGGGAGGTCGCTTGATGCCGGTTGTCCCCGTCCTGCCCATCAGAGATATAGTTATCTTTCCGGGAGTGATAGCGCCTCTTTTCGTCGGACGTCCGCGCTCTCTCAAGAGCGTGGAGGAGGCGTCTATAAGCGACAAAAATCTGCTGGTGGTCGCGCAGAAGGACAGCGTTTCGGAAGACCCGGGGGCCGACGAACTGTATTTGATGGGCACCATGTGTCACGTCATTCAGATGGTGCGGCTTCCCGACGGTTCCACCAAAGTCCTTATCGAGGGAAACGCGAGGGCGATGGTGAACGAATACATGAACGCGGGCGAGTACCTTGCCGCGGACGCCGTGGTGGTCAATTTCGACGGCAAACCGTCGTCGAGGGCCGAACCGCTGCGCAGGGCGGTGTTGGAGCAGTTCGAGCGCTACGTCAACCTTCATCCGAAACTCCCTATAGAGATAGCGTTTTCCCTGTCGAGCGTGGAAGATCCTTTTCTGTTTGCCGACATTATAGCCTCTCATATACAGGTAAAACTGAACGAACGTCAGGAATTGCTGGAACTCCTCAATCCGGAGGACCGGATGGAACGCCTTTTGCGCATGCTGATACGCGAGACCGAACTGCTCGAAATGGAGCATTCCATCCATGACAGGGTGAGGAAAGAGATAGAGCGGAACAACAAGGAGTATTACCTCAAGGAGCAACTGAAAGCGATACAGGCCGAACTCGGACAGCCCGACGCCGTCAGCGAGCGCGACGAATTGATGGCAAAGATAAAAAAAGCCAAAATGCCGAAGGATGTGGAGAAAAAGGCCGTAGCGGAACTCGACCGCCTGGGCAAGATGCCCTCAATGTCCGCGGAAAGCACGGTTTCCCGCACGTATATAGAGTGGCTGGCCGACATGCCGTGGAAAAAGCGTTCCCAGGACAGGCTGGATTTGGGAATTGCCCGCTCGGTGCTGGACGAGGATCATTACGGCCTGGAGGAAGTCAAGGAGCGCATTCTGGAATTTCTCGCCATACAGCGCCTCAAAGGCCGCGAGTCGCGGCGGGGACAAGTGCTCTGTTTCGTAGGGCCGCCCGGCGTGGGAAAGACTTCTCTCGGCAAATCCATAGCCCGCGCGCTGAACCGGAAATTCGTGAACTTTTCCCTAGGCGGCATGAGGGACGAGGCCGAGATAAGGGGGCACCGCAGGACATATATAGGTTCTCTGCCCGGACGTATAATACAGAAGATGAAGCAGGCCGGGGTCAAAAACCCCGTCATGCTGATGGATGAAATAGACAAGGTGGGTACGGATTTTCGGGGGGATCCCTCGTCCGCGCTTCTCGAGGTGCTGGATCCCGAACAAAACCGCGACTTCACGGATCATTTTCTGGAAGTGGCGTTCGACCTGAGTCAGGTGATGTTCATCACCACGGCGAACGTGGCTCACACCATACCCCGCCCTCTTTTGGACAGAATGGAGACCATTTCCCTGCCCGGATACGCGGCGGAGGAAAAACTGCATATAGCCTCGCGCCATCTCTGGCCGAAGATTCTGAAGGAAAACGGGCTGTCCAAATTCAACGTGAAAATACCCGATAAAGTATTGAATAAAATCGTGTCGGAGTACACGAGAGAGGCCGGGGTACGCGGCCTCGACCGTCAGATGTCGCGCGTCGCGCGCAAGGTCGGCACAAAAATAGTGCAGGACTCCGAGGAAGGCAAGAAACAGCCGCGTAGCGTGACGATTTCGGTATCGTCGCTGAAGGATTATCTCGGCGCGCCGAAGACGCACGAAGCGCGCATACCGCGCCACGATTCCGTCGGCGCCGCGCTTGGGCTCGCCTGGACGGAAACGGGCGGCGACGTTCTCGTCATCGAGTCGGCCGTGATGAAGGGTACGGGCAAGGTCATATTCACGGGCAACCTCGGGGACATTATGCAGGAATCGGCGCAGGCGGCCTTGGGGTATCTGCGTTCGTGCGCGGCCAAGTACCGTTTGAAGGACGTGGAGTGGGAAAAGACGGATATTCACGTTCACGTCCCCGAAGGCGCCATACCCAAAGACGGTCCTTCGGCCGGAGTGACGCTGGCGCTCGCGATGCTTTCCGCGTTTTCGGGCCGCATAATAAACTCGCGTATAGCGATGACCGGCGAAATCACCCTGCGCGGTACCGTGCTTCCCATCGGCGGAGTGAAGGAAAAAGTGCTCGCCGCCAGGAGAAACGGAATTACGTCGGTGATACTGCCCAAGGAAAACAAGGTCGACGTCGACGAATTGGCCGAATGGGCCAGGGACGGGATGATCTTCAACTATGTCTCCGAGGTCGACGAGGTTTTTGGACTCGCGCTGGAGAAAAGAGCCGCCAGTTGACCGATTGGCAGCCTGACGTCATTTGTACCGCGTGGAACCGCGCCCAGTTCCCAGCGGCGGAATTGCCCGAGGTCGTTTTCGTGGGCCGTTCGAACGTCGGCAAATCGACGCTGATAAACGTTCTGCTGGGCAGGACTCGAAAAAAGGTGGCCTACGTCAGTTCAAAACCGGGCAAAACCAGAAGCGCCAACTTTTACCGCGTGCGCGCGGCCGGCGGCGAGGGGGGGTTCTGCCTCGTGGATATGCCCGGCTACGGATATGCGAGCATAGGCGCCGAGGAGAAGATAAACTGGTGGAGGCTGGTCAGCGATTTTTTTTCGGATTACCGGCCCGTGGCTTTCGTCCTCCACCTCGTGGATTTCCGTCACGGGCTCCTCGAAGGGGACAGGGAACTCACCGGCTGGCTGGACGGGATGGACATGCCGAGGCTCGTGGTTTTCACCAAAGGCGACAAGATTCCGAAGGGAAGGGCGAAGGGGCAGTACGAGCGTCACGTCGCGTCGGGATTGGCGTCCGTCCTTCCACCGTTCGTCACGAACGGAAAAAACGACCAAGCCGCGGAACGCCTCAGACAGGCAATTCCGCAGATTATACGTGAGCTTCGCAATATATGATCCGACTACAGGAGGCAGGTTTTTATGGGAGCAGGTCGAGCGAATGTCGAGGACATGGCTAAAAGTTACGAGCCGGGCCTCATAGAGGACAAATGGTACGCCAAATGGATGGAGGACGGCATATTCAAAGCCGATCCGAACCAGGACAAACCCCCTTTCAGCATCGTGATACCCCCTCCCAACGTTACAGGTTCCCTTCATCTGGGACACGCTTTGGACAACACGCTCCAGGATATCCTCTGCCGCGCGAAGCGCATGCAGGGCTACAAGGTGCTGTGGATGCCGGGGACGGATCACGCCGGCATAGCCACGCAGAACGTGGTGGAACGCTCTCTCGCGAAAGACGGCGCAAGCCGCCACGAATTGGGGCGCGAGGCGTTTGTGGAGCGGGTATGGGCGTGGAAGGAAGAGTACGGTTCCCGCATAATCGGCCAGCTCAAGAAGCTCGGCGCTTCATGCGACTGGGACCGCGAGCGTTTTACGATGGACGAGGGCCTCTCGCGCGCGGTGCGCAGGGTATTCGTGGAACTGTACGGCAAGGATCTCATTTATCGCGGCAAATATCTGATTAACTGGTGCCCGAGGTGTCTGACGGCCCTTTCCGACCTCGAGGTCGAACACAGGGAACTGGAAGGCAAATTCTACAGCGTTTTGTACAAGTTCGCCGACGGCGGCGAGGGTGACGGCATAACCGTCATGACGACGCGCCCCGAGACCATACTCGGCGATACGGCCATTGCCGTACACCCGAGGGACGAACGCAACAGGCGTCTCATTGGGAGGCGCGTCTCGGTTCCCATTACCGGCCGCGTCATACCCGTAATAGAGGACAATATGGTGGATCCCGAGTTCGGCACGGGCGCGGTCAAGATAACCCCGGCGCACGACCCCAACGATTTTCTGGTCGGCGCGAGGCACGGGCTCGACTCCATACAGGTGATAGACGCTCATGGAGTGATGTCCGACGAGGCGGGAGCGTACAAGGGGCTCGACCGTTTCGAAGCGAGGCGCGCCATATCGGGCGAGCTGAAAACCCTTGGGCTGCTGCTGGCGGTCGATGACCGCAAGCACTCCGTCGGGCACTGTTACAGGTGCGGCACGATAATAGAACCGTATCTCTCCGAACAGTGGTTCGTCCGCGCCAAATCGCTGGCGGAAGCGGATATCGCGGCCGTAAAGTCGGGCGCGATACGTTTCGTGCCGGAACAGTGGGCTCAAACGTATTATCAATGGATGGAAAATATCAGGGACTGGTGCATATCCCGCCAACTCTGGTGGGGGCACAGGATACCCGCGTGGTACTGCGCCGACTGCGGCGAGGTGACCGTGTCCATCGAAACCCCCGTTTCCTGCAAGTGCGGCTCGGCAAACCTGAAACAGGACGAGGACGTTCTCGATACCTGGTTTTCGAGCGCGCTCTGGCCGTTCTCGACCATGGGCTGGCCCGATGATACCGACGCGCTGCGCGCCTTTTACCCGACAAGCGTCCTTGTGACCGGATTCGACATAATATTTTTCTGGGTCGCCCGCATGATAATGATGGGAATGGAGTTTATGGAGCGGGAGCCGTTTCGCGACGTATACATCCACGCGCTGGTCCGCGACGAACACGGCCAGAAGATGAGCAAATCGAAGGGCAACGTGATAGACCCGCTCGTCATCATCGATAAATACGGGGCGGACGCGCTTCGGTTCACGTTGGCCGCCCTCACCCTCCAGGGGCGCGACATATTCATGTCGGAGAGCCGGATAGAGACTTACCGGTTTTTCCTGAACAAACTCTGGAACGCCTCGCGGTTCGCGCTGATGAACCTGGAGGACGCGCCCGGCGATATCGCTCCCCCCGGCGGCGCGGACGAACCTCATTTGAGGCTGCACGACAGGTGGATAGCCGCGCGCCTCTCGGACGTAATATCGGAAATGACGGAACTTCTCGAAGGTTATTTCTTCGGCGAAGCCGCGAGACTGATGTACGATTTTGTATGGAACGAGCTGTGCGACTGGTATCTGGAGATGTCAAAACCGGCCTTGAGGGGCGGCGAGGGGCCTCTGCGCAAAGACGCCGCGCAGAAGGTTCTTTATCACGTTTTCAGGGACGTTCTGAAACTACTGCATCCCATCATTCCCTTCGTGACTGAGGAATTGTGGGACAAGTTCGCCTTCGGCTGCGAAATGATAGGCCGCGGCGAATGGCCCGCGGCGAAGAACTTGCCTGGGGCGGAAACCGCCAAAAGAGACATGGCGTTTTTGCAGAGCATAGTGAGGGCCATCCGGAACCTGAGGGCCGAGGTGAAACTGCCCCCGCAAAAGGCGGCCCCGATGATGTCGCTGAGGCTCAAAGACGGGGACAAAACCGCCCTTGTCAGGGATAACGGCGACATGATAAAACTGCTCGCAAAAATCGACGAGGTCGAGCTGAGCCCGTTCGGCGCGCCGAAACCGGCGAAATCGATGGCGACCCTCACCGGCGACTGGGAACTGTACTTCCCCGTCGGCAGCCTGATGGACGTCGGCAGGGAAATAACGCGCTTCGCGGAAGAACTCAAAAAACTCGACGCCGAGATGAAGAGGGTCGCCGGAAAACTTGGAAACGAGAATTTTTTGGCGAAGGCGCCCGCCGAAGTAGTGGAAAAAGAGAGGACGGCCCTCGCTGAAAGCGAAGCGAGGAAACGCCGCATAGAGGAAAATCTGGAAGGACTCAGCCGACGGTAGCTTCGCGATGAGGCTTTGCGCCGATTTGGAGGATTTTGACGGTTTCGACGCTCTCACCGGCGAGATGACGCGTTTTTCGAGTTCAGGCATCCGTCCTGGATTGAGGCGAATTTCGAGGCTTCTTCGCTTGTTGGGGAACCCAGAGAAAGGCACGCGCGCGATACAGATACTGGGCACCAACGGCAAGGGTTCGTCGGCCGCGGCGATGGATTCCATGCTGACTGCGGCCGGAATGAAAACGGCCCTTTATACGAGCCCGCACCTGATTTCCATGCAAGAACGCCTGCGCCTGTCCGGCGGTTTCGTGCCGTTAGCCGATTGGACGGCGCATTGGAGGAAAATCGTTCGCGCGGTCGAATCCGATCCCGAACTGAGCGGGGACAGGCCCAGTTTCTTCGAGCATTTCACGGCGGCGGCAATGTCCATAATCCGGGAAGCGCGCGCCGACGCCGTGATTTTAGAAGCCGGAATGGGCGGACGGTACGACGCCACCTCGGTTTGCGACGCCGAGGCCGTCATGGTCAACCCCATCGGCATGGACCACACGCAGTATTTGGGCGGCACGCTGGAAGCGATAGCTGGGGAAAAATTCGCCGCCGCCAGGTACGGAAGGCACGCGTTCTACGCCGGGGACGACGAACGGCTGACGGAGCTTTTCGGGGAATATTGCGGGGAGAGGGGCGCTTTGCCTCATCTGCTGGATCGAATCGCGCGCCCCGCCGACATAAGATGCGATGTTGAGGGGACTTTTTTTTCGTACAGGGTATCAGACCCCGAAGCCTTGGGGACGGACGATATACACGACCTCAAAACCCCCTTGCCGGGACGTCATCAGGCCTTTAACGCGGCGCGCGCGATCACGGTACTGATGTTCCTCAAAAGACACGCTTCCCTTTTTCCGGCATTGAACGAGGATGCTGTCAGGCACGGCCTCGCGCGGACGAACTGGCCGGGGAGGATGGAAATTATCCGCTCCCCGGGCGGGCA
>JAISDQ010000198.1 GCA_031264605.1 Synergistaceae bacterium
CCGAGCAGCAGCCTCTCGGCCACCACCCTCATCAGTTCCTCCTTGACGGCGGAAGGCTCCGAGCGGGGAATGTGATCGTAAACGGCGGCCATGCTCCTGCGGGCGCTTTCGGAGAGCCAGCCGTCTAGCCCCTCGACCCTGACGGAGGCGCGCGCCGCGGAAGCGAGCGCGAACAAAACGAACAGAGTTGCGGCGGCACGAGCCGCCGCAACTCCGCGCGGGCATATATGACGGGAAGACAGCTTAGAACATCTCCCCGAATCCGAAATGAACTCTCGATTCATCGTCTCCCTGCGCGAAATCCAGCCTCAGATTGCCGAGCGGCGTTTTGACGCGGAACCCGATCCCGTATCCGTCCATCAGGTCGCCCAGGTCGAAATTCTCGTTGTATCTGGTATCCCATGCCCTGCCCACATCGTAGAAGAACACCAGCGACGCGCTCTTGTGAACCGGAAAACGCACCTCGGCGTTCAACAGCAGCATCTGGTCGCCCCTGAATCTCTTTTCCTCGTAGCCCCTCAGCGTATTGTCGCCCCCGACGGAGTAGTCCACGGCCCAGGGGAGATATCCGCTGGAGTCGCCCACTATGAACCTAGCGGCGAGTATCGGCGGGATCTCGGCGACGGTGAAGTTTCTCTCGAACAATCTCGTGAGAAAAGTGAGAGGCGTGTAATATTTGGCTTCAAGCCAGTATTTCCAGTAGGACCACTCGCCGCCCAACCCTTCGAGCCCCTTTTCGACGTTGATGGACTCTGTGTCGCCCTTCGGGTAGTCGGAGTATTCGTCCATATTGTCCCTCGTGAGGCGTCCCGTCACCGAGAAGTTTTTTCCGTCCTCCAGCTGCTCCCGCTGCTGCGGGCTCAACGGCTGGGGACTGTGGGCGTCTATCTGAATATCCTGCCATTCGGCGGTGACAAACCAACTCAGTTTGGAGCTGGGCGAAAATTTCCTTCCAATGCCGGCGTAGCCGCCCGTGCGCTCCTCGTCGTAATCGAACTGGTAAGCGCCCTGATCATAATAGCCAAGATCGTCCCAGGTACGCTGATAAACGCCCAGCCTCCACGCGAAAGTTTTCTGATCCATATAGGGCTGATCCAACGTGGCCCAGTACTGCTTCCGGTCGCCAAGGTCAAACCCCACGCCGAGCCGCTGCCCTCTCCCGCGCCAGTTGTTGTCCCCGTAAGACAGGCCTCCGCTGAACCCGCTCTGCGTTCCGTATCCTATGGAGATGCCTATGCGCCCCGTCTTGGCCTCCGCCACAGTCAGTATCAGGTCTATCACTTCCGGGTTCTCGCCCGGTTCGAAGCCGACGCTGACGTCGTCGAAATAGCCGAGTCCCTGAAGTTTGCTGAGAGAGTAACGGAGCCTCGTCGCGTTGAAGAGGTCTCCCTCCTGGAGCCTGAGCTGCCGCTGTATGATGTAAGTTTTCGTGCGTTTGTTGCCCTGGATCACGATATTGCCAAGCCTCGGCTCGGTGATGTAGACGTTGACTTCCGCGCCTTCGACCCTCACGTCGCTGACGCGCGCCATCACGTACCCGTCCTGCTGATATTTTTCCCTGATCCTCTGGAGGTCGTTGCGGAAGAACACCCTGTTGAATATGCTCCCCGGAGTGGTGAAACAGAGTTCCCTCAGTTTCTCCTCCGAGTATATGGTGTTGCCAAAAAACCGGATATTTTCAATTATGGGGTTTTCGGTGACCATGAATATGACGTTTACGCCGTCGGCCTCGTCGACTATGCGATAGTCGATATTGGAGAAGAAGCCCTGCTCGAAAATCGCGTCCGCGTCTTTGGCGAGCCTGTTCTGATCCAGCGGAGTCCCGGCTTTGGAGGTGACCACAGACAATATATGCTCCGCGACGACCTCGTTGTTGCCCTCGACCGTAACGGACAGTATATTCTGCGACTCTATCCTCGGGCGTTCCCTGCGGCGGCCCTCGGCGGGGCGCGAAACGTCCTCGAGCGGTTCGTCTTCCGAGACGACGGTTCCGGACATATCGACGTTGACGGTGCCCCTGCTCTCATCCGTATCGCCGAGCGGCACGCCTCCGACGGACAGAGTGGCTCCGGCGGCCCCGGAAGCGCCGCAAAAAACAAAAATCACCGCCGCGACCGCCAGCGAACTCCACAAAAGCACACGACACGACGCGGTATTTTTCGAAAAGAAATACAAGACCGACCAACCCCTTAAATGTTGCTTTTTATGTCACCCTCGGATCAAGAGTCACAGTTCGATTTTGATTCCGGGCTCGGAGGCGCGCAGCGCCCTCTGCCCCACCTGTATCAAGGATATAACCTCGTCGGCGGACGGACGGCGGGGAGAATCCGCGATTATAACTTCGTCAGCCTGAACGGAGGCTACGGCCTCCGCCGGCGCCGGAACCGCTTCCGCGGCCATGGCCGCGCCGCTCTTGGTTTCGGCGGCGGGAACGGTTTTCTTCGGCGTTTCCGCCGTCAGAACCGCGGCCCCGCGGTTGCCGCTGCTCAAGCTCGCCCTGAGCGCGTCGATTATATCGCTTTCCTCGCTCGTCAAAAGCTCGAAAGACATCGGCGCGTAGGCGGCATCCCGCAGAATGGGCCCCGTATCCGTCGAAATCGGCAGAACGGCCGTCAACACCATCGCCATGGCTAGCGTAGACACTTTCAGCAGTGAAAAGACAAAAGCCCCGACTTTGATTTTTTCGGCGCCGGCCGCCTCGTCCCCCGCCGCGCGCCAAAGTTTTTCGCACAACCCTTTCGTCTCGGCCTCCAGACATTCGGCCTCGGATAAGGCGTCGCTCCACGAACCGCACCGGCACGCCGCCACGCAACGCTTCAGCCAGCGTTCGACTCTTTTGATATGGCTTTCAACGCCCCTGTCACTCATATTGCTCAAGCACAAACACCTCCGTCGATACCTGCACAGTAATTATCACTTCTCAGGCATCGGAAGTGGCGTCCCCGCCGATGAACAAACTTTTCAGCTTCGCTACAGCCCTGCGCTGCAATCTGTAAATGTGGCTCACTCCGACGCCGTGTTCGCCGGCCACGTCGGCCGCGCGGCGTCCCTCGACCACCAGGGAGACCAGAATATCCCGCTCGCGCGCGGGCAGTTTGTCTATACCTTCTCCAAGAGACACGCCCCACTCCATCATGTCGAGATCTTCCTCAAAATTTACGGAGCGCTCCAGATATTCGTCTTCAACCGGTGTCGGAGCTTTGGATTCCACCCGGGAGAGAAAATTCGCCATACGCCCCTTCACCTTGTAGTAAGCGTAAGTGATGAACCTGTTGCTGCGTTCGGGCTCGAAGTTGTCGACAGCGGATATCAGCCCGACCATCCCTTCCTGAATGAGATCGGGATATGTGCCGTAAAAAGTCCGGAATTTTTTCGCGAGCCAATAAACCATAGGACGATAAGCGAGGATGATCTTTTCCCTGCTGTCTTCGTCGCCGAGCCGCGTCCTTTCCCAGAGCGCTTTTTCCTCGATAGGGTCGAGCGACATGTCATTTTTGCCGGCCAAAAAAAGCGCCTCCTTTCACGCCTGCTCATAGAGGCGATTCTACCACATAAATTTTATTCACGCTCACGAGAGATAAATTTTTTGCGCGATTCATTCGGGAAACGATAGAATTCCGATTTTTTCGTCGTCCAGCCTCAAATGATGGGTGTCGTTCAGGAAAACGAGCGATGGACGGCCGCCCCACAAGTCGATAGCGCTTACGGAACAGTTGTCGAAGCGCATCCGCCACATCGGCCTCAGATCATCGACGCCCATCAGCGACGCCGCGAGCGCCCTCAGCACGACGCCGTGAGCCACCGCCAGTATTGTTTCTCCCGGGCGGGCGGCGCTTTTCACCGCCTCGGCCGCGCGGGCGGAGCGAAGCCTCACCGATTCGAAAGATTCTCCCCCCGTCGGCGACGACGAAAACGGATTTTCCCTCCACGCGTCATAGTCCGAAGCGTGGCGCTCCGCTATCTCAGAGGCCGTGAGGCCTTCCCACTCGCCGAACGATATCTCGCGCAGGTCGTCCATCGCCCCTATCGGCACGCTCGCCGCGTTCTCCCTCATTATCGCCTCCGCCGTGCGGTAAGCCCGCAAAAGCGGGCTCGAAAAAACTGCCCGCGGGGAGACGCGCGACAACCGCAGGCCGGTCTTGCGCGCCTGCGAGCGTCCGTTCTCGTTCAAAGCTATATCGCTGCCGCCCTGGTACCTGAATTCCCTGTTCCAGTCGGTCTCTCCGTGCCTCACAAAAAAAATTCTCGCCGCTCTTTCAGTGTCGCCCATAAGCATAACTCCTCGCGTATTTCACGTAAAAATTTAATTTCTTATTCGCTTTCGCCGGAAAAGATGGTATCATTAAACTATTGTTCCCGGCAATACGCGTTCCATTTCAGTTTTGGGACGCGTGCGCCGATAATTATGTATTGAACTGTATCGCGTTTTACCAAGGAGGTTCGCAATATGGCGTCAGATTCTTTGTTCCAGATCACCGGCGTAAGCAGCGGCATAGGTTGGGACGAGATCATCAGCAAGATAGTCGAGAACGGCAAAAAACCCGCCACCCAATGGCAGAATCAAATAGACACCCTGGAGGTCAAAAAGACCCTCTACCAGGACCTGCAAAGCCAGTTCAACGCCCTGCGCAACACGCTCACAAAGCTGCGCCTCAGCAGCGCGTACAACACCAAAAAGGCGGAGTACACCAGCTATTCGTCCAACAACGTCGATCCCTCCAAAATAGTCTCGGCCAAGATAAACAGCTCGGCGGAGCTTGGCTGGTGGGACGTGGAGGTAAAAAACCTCGCCCGCGCCCAGAGGCACATGACCTCGCGCGTCGGCAGCGTCTCCGAGGCGCTGGGCATCTCTGGCGATTTCATGATCCGCGTGGGCAAGCAGTACGCCACAATAAAGGTATCGAGCACCGACACGCTGAGGGACGTCAACTACAATATATCGAAAGCCGTAGACCAGAACGGCCAGTCGCTGGCCGTGACGGCCAAGATACTCGACAACAGGATAGTGATCGAGAGCGCGACGGCGGGCAAGGGCAACAGCGGCGACACGCGCGGCGTCGACTTCACTATGACGAAAGCGGCCGAATACTACCTGCCTCACGCATCCACGAGAAACGCCGACGGGACTTACGCGTATCCTCCGCAGTTATTGAACATGTACCGCGAGGATACGAACGTCGACGGCTCCACGTATACGTACTATTATAAAGAAGGAACCGATTTCAAGTACGACAGTTCAAACGGCAAAATAACCTGGCTCGACGGCGGACAGAAACCGCCCGAGGGCTCGACCGTCAACGCCATATACAGCGAATGGATACCGGTAACAAGGGGCGATTTGGCAGGTGTGCCGGCGTCAGTGACCAGTACCTTTGGCGTTAACGCGAATTATTACGATTACCTTCCGGTATTGCCCACGGGAGAACTTTACGATACCTCCATTAACGGGAATTTTTCCATCATCTCCGGGGGCGTGGAGTACAGACAGGGACTGGATTTCGAAATCGTAACCGTAGCCGATCCATTAAATAGCTCCGATGAATATCAGTTTATAAAGTGGAACGACGGCAGTACCCCAAATGAGTATGATAAAGAAGTCACGGACCCGGCCGATTCCACAAAAAAGTATACGCTCAAAGAACCGCCGAACGCGAACGCGTCCTTATCCGTGCGCATCGGCGCTAACACCGGCTACACGTACGACGAAAACGTATTCTACTTGGAACCGGTCATTACGGGAGATAACGCGACGGAAATAGAAGAGTCCAAAAAGAAAGGTTACGGCGCCGATTCCGTCCTCGCCAAACTGGGTTTCATTACGGCCTCAGAAGGGTCTCTGGTTGACCAATGGACTTTCACCGAGGGCACCTACACGAACGCGTCGAACGCGGAGTTCGAGATAGACGGCGTTCCCATCACTCGCGACTCCAACACGATAGACGACGTTATCGCCAACGTCACCCTCGAACTGACTGGGCTCGGTCAGGTGCGCGTCAACATCGTCCGCGACATGGAGGAGACGGTGGAGAACATTCAGGCGTTCGTCGACGCTTACAACAAAGCGCTCGAGTGGATAAACTACTACGTCGCCGAAAAGGGCGA
>JAISDQ010000269.1 GCA_031264605.1 Synergistaceae bacterium
TATCGTCAATACTGAAAAGAAAGTACAGAAACAAGATGAACGAGGGCATGAAACTTGCCGTCCAAGCTCTCGAAACTTTGGAAAAAAGAGGCAAACCGCCGGTAGCTTATGACGATGAGCCGGAGTTTTCAGATGATTTCGACAAAGATATTCTAGAATTATTCAAGCGCATGGCCAGAAAAAATAAGCTTTTTTGACAATCCTCGTGTTTGAAAGAATAAAGCATGATGATTGAAACCGACAGGCTATACCTGATACCCTTAACCGCGCGACAATTGAAGTTATGGGCAGAGGATATTTCATCGTTAGAACTGGAACTGAATTGCCGTTATTGTGCGGAACCAATGGACGGTATATTTTTAGATATTGTGAAAGGACAGTTTTATAAAACGGAAAAAGACGCTGCAAATTATCTGTATCATACATTTTGGTTTTTAATCCGTAAATCGGATAGGCTAGTGGTAGGCTCTGCGGACTTTAAGGACGTTCCCAATGAGGATAACGAAGTCGAAATAGGATACGGTTTGGGTAAAAACTTCGAACATAACGGCTATATGACCGAAGCCGTACGAGCAATGTGTAATTGGGCGATAGCACAGCATAATATTTCTCATGTGATTGCGGAAACTGATATTGACAGCCCGCGGTCACAAAATATCTTAAAACGTTGTGGGTTTATTCAATACAAACAGGGCGAAACTTTGTGGTGGCGATTATAAACAATGATTCTCGCTCATCCTCAAAAGCGCAATGAAAAACGGATTTCTCAGGATTCCATCGGAGGAGCGGCGTAAAAGAAGCTGAGATTTATTCGAGGCTTTGTGATATCATTGCGCGAGTATGAATAATAAATAGGAGGATGAAAGATGGCTGAGACGTTTAGCCTCGAGATAGGCGGAAAACCTGTCTCTTTTGAAACGGGACGCATGGCCAAGCAGGCCAACGCGTCGATAGTGGCGCGATGCGGTGACACGATGGTGCTCGTCACTTCCGTGATTTCCGAGACTGCCAGGGAAGGTCTGGATTTTTTCCCGCTTCTCGTCGATTACGAAGAAAGGTATTATTCGGCCGGCAAAATACCGGGAGGCTTCATAAAAAGAGAAGGCAGGCCTTCCGAAAGCGCCGTCCTCTCCGCCCGGGTGATCGACCGTTCGATACGCTCGCTTTTTCCCGAATACATGAGAAACGACGTTCACGTCGTCGGCACGGTTTTATCGGTCGATCAGGTGAACGCGCCCAACATACTAGCGATCAACGCGGCCTCCGCCGCCCTCGCGATATCTGACATACCTTGGAACGGCCCCATAGGCGCTGTCAAAATAGGATATATCGACGGAGAATTCGTCGTGAATCCGACTGAGGCCCAGATTCCAACGAGCGAACTCGATCTCATCGTGGCGGGACACAGAGGCGGCGTCACGATGGTGGAAGCCGGGGCGAACGAAGTGAGCGAGGAACTTTTGATCGACGCCCTTGAACTGGCCCAGCGCGAGATAAATAAAATAGTGGATTTTATCCTCGATATGCGTTCGAAGGTAGGGCGCGAAAAAATTATCATGCCGAACCCCGAGCGAATCGATGAAATAGACGAATGGGTCAAACGCGAACTCTCAGATGAAATCCACGCCGCAATTCAAATACACGCCAAGGCCGAGCGCTCTTCCGCGCTCAACTCCATATCCGCGAAGATAGAAGAGCACTTCGCCGAAACCTACCCCAGCGCAAAACTTTACATAGCTTCCCTGATGGACGAACTCGTCAAGCATAGCGTCAGGCGCCTGATACTCGATGAAAAACGCCGCGCGGACGGGCGCGCGATGGACGAGGTGAGACCAATCGCGTGCGAAATAGGGGTTCTGCCGCGCACTCACGGTTCGGCGCTCTTCACGAGAGGCGAGACTCAATCGCTTGCCGTCACCACTCTGGGAATGGTCGGCACCGACGACCAACTGCTCGACGGGCTGAAATGGGATGAACCGGCGAAACGCTTCATACTTCACTACAACTTCCCACCGTACTCGGTCGGCGAAGCCAGGGTCATGCGCGGCCCCGGCCGCCGGGAAATCGGGCACGGAGCCCTCGCCGAACGCGCGCTCCGGGTGATGATGCCCGACGAAAGCGATTTCCCTTATGTAGTGCGGGTGGTCTCGGACATACTCGAATCGAACGGCTCAAGCTCCATGGCGAGCGTTTGCGGAGGCAGCCTGTCGATGATGGACGCCGGGGTGCCGGTGAAAAAAGCCGTTGCCGGCGTAGCCATGGGATTGGTTGCGGATAACGGCAAATTCGGAATACTGACGGACATTCAAGGGCTCGAAGATCATTACGGCGACATGGACTTCAAAGTCGCCGGCACAAAAGACGGCGTCACCGCGCTCCAAATGGACAACAAGGCGGGAGGCATCACGCGTTCGATATTGGAACAGGCGCTCGCGCAGGCAAAATCGGGGCGCATGAAGATACTGGACATCATGGCGTGCACGATCGGAAACGCGCGCCCGGACATCTCCCCGAACGCTCCGCGAATTATCACCATTTCCGTGGACCCCGAAAAGATAAGAGAAATAATCGGCCCCGGAGGAAAAACGATACGTTCGATAGTGGCGGCGACCGGCGCAAAAATAGACGTGGAAGACGACGGGCGGGTATTCATTTCGGCGGTCGATTCCTCTGCGGCCGAAAACGCACGGCGCATCATCGACGATCTCACACGCGAGGTGAAATCGGGCGAATTCTTCAAGGGCAAGGTAACGCGCCTGATCAATTTCGGCGCTTTCGTCGAAGTTCTGCCGGGCAAGGAAGGTCTATTGCACGTAAGCGAGATCAGCGTAAACCATATACCCAAGATCGAGGACGCTTTCGACATAGGGGACGAAGTCCTGGTCGTCGTAAAAGAGATTGACGACATGAACAGGATCAACCTCTCCCGCCGCAGGGCCCTCGACCAAAGCGCCTCTTTCGCCGGCGACGAGATACTCACCGCGCAATTGGCGGTCGAACAGGAACGCGACGCCAAATACGCGCGACTTCCCAAGGGCGAAAATCCTCCGAGACGCGACTCGAGACCCGGCGACAGAGGAGACAGGGGCGATCGCCCGAGGAACGGCGGTTTTCACAGGGACAGGCCGCGCCGCGACAATGGACGGGACCATTGAAATAAAAATCAAAAGGGATGCCTCCGCGAGGGACATCCCTTTGCCGTCTTACGCCACGAACGGAGCCGCCGGGATGGACCTGCGCTCGTCGGAAGACATGAAACTTCCTCCGGGAGGACGCGCCGCCGTGCGCACCGGCTTGTATCTTGAAATACCGCCGGGATGGGAAGGACAGGCGCGCCCCAGAAGCGGACTCGCCCTAAAACACGGCGTCACGCTGCTAAACTCTCCCGGCACGATCGACTCCGATTACAGGGGCGAGATAAAAGTAATTCTAGTAAACCTCGGAGAGGAAACTTTCTCAATTAAAAAAGGCGACAGGATTGCCCAGATAATTTTTTCCCGGCACGTACGGGCCAAACTGCTTGAAACGGAAGAGATATCCGATACGGAGCGGGCGTCGGGAGGTTTCGGCAGCACGGGGGTCGAATAGCGTATAAGGGACCGTTGGTACTCTTAATCAGAATATAGTGGCCCCCATTGCCAAGACCATTAAGCGGCAGAATTAAGAAAAATAGCACCCCTATTCTGTGGCGCTCCTTCCCTATCCTGCCCGAAGTGAACCTCGGCGGGAGTTTTATACCCCAGGGACTGATGCAACCGCCTATTGTTGTAAAACTCAAAGTACTTTCTCAAGGGAGAATAATAATAGACTTTTCTCTACAAGTATAATCTTTCGCAGAACCGCTTTCCCGCTTCCGTCTTAAAAACCTTCTTATACGCCAACTGTATCGCGGAGCGCGGCATTTCCGCCTCGTGCATATTCACCAGGAAATCGGCTTCGAGCAGAATCTGATAATCCGGTCCGTCGACGTCCGTATAGGTGTGATGGTGTTCTACGAGGTAGACGACGCGCTCCGTCACGTCCG
>JAISDQ010000273.1 GCA_031264605.1 Synergistaceae bacterium
ATGGCCGCGTCGTAAACGCTTCTGATGTCCGGCGTGACGTCAACGCTTCCGTTCAGCCTGTCTCTCCTGATGAACTCCACGAGCCCCAGAGGCCCGCGCCACCTCAGCCAGACGGCGTCCAGGACGATCTTCCCCCTTCGGAGAGGGACGACGGGCAGCGATAAGCTCATCGCGCCCGACGCGGTTCCGAATGCCGCGCGCGGCGGTTCCATCTCCCCGCTCGCTTCGAGCAGAGCCTCGATCCTCACCGGCCTCCCGTAGCCGGCCGCGGTGATCGACAGCTTCACTTCGGAGCGCCGCCCCAAAAATATCTGCCGGGGACACGACGCTTCCATGCCGACCCTTTTCGAATGGGGGGCCGACATGAAATCGCCGGCCATGAGCGCGACGACGGCCGCGGGGTAATAGAGCGCGACGTGCCAGTGACCGCGCCATACGCAGACGATGAGGAGCGCTATCGGAACTGATATCGAAAAAGCTATGACCGCTCTTTGCGTCGGCCGCGTCATCTCGGAGCGGGGGTCTGGTCGATTATGGCGCTTATCGCCCGGTCGGGCGACAGCCCCTCGATATCCGCCTCGGCTGACAGCACTATGCGGTGACGCAGGAGCGGGAGCGCCAGATGTTTCACATCGTCGGGAATCACGAAGTCGCGGCCGCTCAGGGCGGCGTAGGCGCGAGAGGCCGACGCCATCATGTTCGCGGCCCGGGGGGACGCACCGGTCTCTATCATCTGGTGCCGGCGCGTGGCGCGCACGATATCCACGACGTAACTCACGAGTTCGTCTGAGAGACGGATGCGGGCCGTATATTCGCGCGCCGCCGCGATGTGTCCCTGCTCGATTTTGGGGCTCAGGCCGTACTCCGATATCTTGGGCATCACCGATCTGTGTCCGTGATTGCGCACGATTTCAAGTTCCTCCTCCACGCTCGGGTAATCGACGGCCAGTTTGAACAGGAATCTGTCGAGCTGGGCTTCGGGGAGAGGATAGGTTCCCTGCTGTTCTATGGGGTTCTGCGTGGCGACGACCATGAAATCGTCTCCAAGGTCGTACGTTGTCTTGTCGATGCTGACCTGGCGTTCGTTCATGGCTTGAAGCAGCGCGGCCTGCGTCTTGGGCGGCGTCCGGTTTATCTCGTCGGCTAGCAGTATCTGGGTGAAAATGGGGCCTTTGGTCAAAACGAAAGCGTTCGTCCTGAAGTCGAATATATTCGTTCCCAGAACGTCGCCGGGCATCATGTCGGGCGTGAACTGCACGCGTCCGAATTGTAAATTGAGGCACGAGGCGAACGCCTGTACCATGAAAGTCTTGCCGGTGCCGGGCACGCCCTCCAGAAGGACGTGCCCGCCGCAGAGCAGGCTGGTCAGCATGAGGTCGAGCGTTTCGTCCTGTCCGATTATCACCTTGTGAATTTCATGCCTGATCACGTTAGCGATGTCGGCTATGTACTGAAGATCCATTCAATATTTCTCCCTTCCATTTGTGGGCGCGCCGCGCCAGCTCAGTCAGCCGCGATATGTCGGCGCGCCCGTCGGACGCGTTTGAAAGATCGCGGAGCAGAGCGGCGTATGATTCGGAGGTTCCTCTCGATCGCCCTACCGTGTCCGCCCATTCGGCGAGGCGGCCGCCGTTCAGCCCGCCGGGCGCGTGAAGCGTCCTCGCGGCCGAGTTTATCGTCATTCGGACGTATTTATCGAGGACGACCGCGTGATGCCCGCCATAATCGAGCAGCCGAGCGCAGTTGTCGATGAGCTGTTCCTTGCCGAAGTCGAGGACGGGTTTGGGCGCGACCGGAGCCCCGAAACGCGAGAAACCGGCCAGCAACAGCATGAGCGTCGACAGTACGAGCAGGGCGGTGACGACGGCGAACGGCGGCGCGAGCATCATTTTCAGCACGGAGTCGGCCTGCGCGAGATAACCGTGCACGGTCTCGTCGAATACTATCGTCGGTTTTTTGCGGTAATCGGCGTTTCCGATCGACGACAATTTTTCGACCAGAGAAACCATGAACGCCCCGTTATTTCCTTTCATGATTCCGTGGTTGGACATGACGTCCGGATCGGACAACACCCATACGGTCCTGCCGTCTTCCGTGAATTCCGCCACCAGCGCGTTTTCATCATTTCCAACGATAGCGCGCATGCCGTCCGACAGGCGGACCAATTGCGCCGCGCCGTCTATGCGCGGCGCGTAGCCGATTTCGTTCACCGGCCACACGTCCGGCGGCGCTTGCCTCGATACCGTCGAACCTAAGGCGGCCAGGCCGAGAACCAGTTCGGCCTCGCCTCTCGGCGCCGGGGTCATCTCCGCTACCCATTCGGGTTTTTTCCCGTCCCGCGTCCATTCCCATTTCGGCAGAACCAGCAGCAATCTGCGCGCGTCGAGCAATTTCATCGCGGAAGCGCTTTCCCCGCTCGCCAGCCGCTGCATCATGGGCTCGGCGACTATCAGGGTTCCCCGGTAACCGGCGTCGGACAGAGGATCACGCTCGCTGGCCGAGGTCTTAATGTCGAGCGCCCTCAGGAGATTGTAAAAACCCGCGTAACCTACGGCCGACGTCGAATAAACGCCCGGCCCCGCGCCGTTGCCCATCTGAGAAGCGTCCTCGTTTGCCGAGATTATGATCGACAGGGCGAACATAGTCGACATCGCGGCGACGAACATTATTATGACGCGGCGCGAAAATAAAGGGGCGCTCACGATTGTCCGCCTCTGAGCAGTTCAGTCAGCGCGTCAAAATTTCTTCTGCACTCCAGGTATTCGCCCTCGCCGGGATTGTGCGCCCCGAAACGCGAAATTTCGACGTCCCCGACTATGCGCGCGAAGACGTCCCGCGCTTCGTGAGACATTTCCGGAAAACCGAGTATTTCCCTGCTGGTGAGCGACACGGCTATAGGGGAGGCGAGGCGCGCCCGCATCTCGTTCACGCTCCTCAGGAGCAAAACGTGCATGGCCTCGGCGAAACTGCCGGCTCTGGCGAGATCGTCCGCCTCCGCCTGGGAATGTTCCATGCGTTCCAGCGCCGCCGAACGGGCTTCCGCCTCGTTTTTTCCGAATTCCAATTTTCTGGCCCTGCTCAGGCTCCATAAGTTTTCCCGCAGATGCAGGGCAATCATCAGCGCGATGACGATCAGTGAGACGGCCAGCAGAATTTTCGCGGTTTCCCTGATCATGGTTCCCAAGCGCAGGAACATCAACACGACTCTCCGAAAGAACCGTTCCGGGAGGGACATTTTACGCGTCGCGTCAGGAATTTCGATTTGAGCGCCCGTCCCGGTGAGTTCGGTTTGCAAGTCCAGCGAACGCTTCAAGGATTCGAGTGCGGCAGGGACTTCGGCGTCCGTAAAGGAACTCGCCTTCGCCCGCGCCGCGGCGCAAAAAGCGAAGACAAGCGCGAATATGATAACGCTGGAAAGAAATCCGTATTTCCCTGTTTTTCGGATAGCTTCGGAATTCAACCGGACGCCGCCATCATCATGACAATATTATAATTGATTGGTATCGATGTATTTAAGGTTGGCCGACAGGGTATCCTCTATAGTCGGTACCGACGACGAAGCGCCCTTGCGCGACACGGCTATCGACGACGCTATAGACGCCACGCGCAGCGATTCATCCGCCCGCTTTCCTTCGGCGGCCGACGCTATGAAAAATCCCGTGAAAGTGTCTCCCGCCGCGGTGGTGTCGACTCTCCGCACTTCGTATATCCCGTGCGCGAGCGTCTCGCCGGGATCTTTGTACAGTACGCCGTCGCGCCCCAGGGTGAGCACGATCGCCGATGCCGGGAACATGGCGGACATGACGCCGAGTATCTCGGCGGGGGACGTTTTTCCCGACATCCCAGCGCCCTCCACCTCGTTCACCAGAAAGTAATCGACCAGCGAGAGCGGGTATTTTTTTATTCCCTCGTCGAACGGCGCAAGGTTGAAGGCGATGCGAAGGCGGCGCTCGGCCGCTTTTTTCATTATGTACGGCAGGTTGTTTACCTCGTTTTGGAGCACCAGAAAATCGCCCTCGCCGAAAGGTTCGAGCGCGCGGTCGATGAAGTTTTCCCCTAGTTCGTGATTCGCGCCGGCGTGAAGTATGATGCAATTTTCCCCGGACGAGTTCACCTGGATGATGGCGTGCCCGGTCGTGCTGCCGGACGTGTCCGTCAGCTCCACGTTGACCCCGGCGTCTTTCATTATCTTCACCATCCCGAGGCCGTCCTGTCCGGTGCGCCCCGCGTGCCACACGCGCCCTCCGGCCCGCGCGAGCGCCACGGATTGGTTCAGCCCTTTGCCTCCGGGAAAGACGGCGAGCGCCTTGGAAGATATGGTCTCCCCGGGTCTGACGAAATGTTCGACGTCGTATACGTAGTCGATATTTATGGAGCCGATGTTGAGAATTTTTTTCACGGCGCGGACGCCCCTTTCACGCGTATATATTCGGCAGAGATATTGTACCACTTCAAAACATGCGTAAAAATGCCTACGCGCGAGATACGCATAAACGATTGCGTTTTCGAAACCGCGAACGGATAATTGCATCGAAAAGTTACAAAAGTTTTTGAGGCGGCGAAGATGCGAAAA
>JAISDQ010000215.1 GCA_031264605.1 Synergistaceae bacterium
CCGAGGAAAAAGATTCTGACGGGGAAAAGACCGAAGCCGCGCCGGAATTGGATCGAACGGATGCCGGCGAAGAAGCCGGCGGCGCGGCGGAAATCGATGAGTCCGCAGAGAAGGCCGCGCCGAAAGTGATCGACAAAAACGCCGCGCGCAGGGCTTACGGAGGCTTGCAGCGAAGGAAGGCCCGGAATGGCGGCGGCGAAAACGCGTGACGGCCCGGTTCCGGTGAAGCTGATATCCGGCCTGCTCTACCCGGAGGAGCGAGCGGACTTGATGGAATGGGCGGCGGGCAGGATGAGCGCGGTTTTCGGGGACATAGAGCTTTCGAGCCCGCCATATCCCTTCGGCTATACCGATTACTACAGGGATATCGCGCCGCGCCTCACGAGGCGTTTTTTCGCTTTCGCCGGGCTGAGGCATCCTTTCGGGCTGGTGGTGTGGAAAAAACTGGCCGTTTCGATAGAGGCGGAGAGCGGTGACGGCACCGGCAGAAGCGCCGGCACAAGCAGGAAGGTCAATATAGACCCTGGCTATCTGGACGGCGCGCGGCTCGTGCTCGCCTCGACGAAGGACAACGCTCACAGGATATACATGTGGGACGATATATACGCGGAGACCACGATGTGCCGTAAAAAATCGGGATGGTTCGGTTTTTCGTACACCTTTCCCGATTTCGCGAGCGGCGCTTACAACGATTTCCTCGACTCGGCGAGGAACGTCTGGAAGCGCGACCTCCGCGCGAGAGGGGACTGATTGTCTTGATAGAGAAATACACGACCGAGGCCATGAGAAAAATATGGGCCGACGAGAACAGGTTCCGAAAGTGGCTCGATGTGGAGCTGGCCGTTTGCAGGGCTCGGGCGGCCGAAGGGGAGATACCGGCGGACGACCTGGCGCTGATCGAGAGCCGGGCATCTTTCCGCGTGGAGCGTATAGCCGAAATAGAGGAAGAGACCCAGCACGACGTGATAGCGTTCGTCAATAATGTCCAGGAGAACATAGGGCCGTCCGGAAGGTACGTCCATCTCGGAATAACGAGCAGCGACGTCATCGACACGGCGGCTTCCATGCAGATATCCGACGCGCTTGACGTTATCGTCGGCGCGGCCGAAGGACTCTACGAATCCCTGGCGCGATTGGCCTGGAAATACCGCCGTACGCCCTGCGCGGGCCGGTCGCACGGAATCCACGCGGAACCGACGAGTTTCGGCCTCAAATTTCTGGGGTTCGTCTCCGAAATTGGCCGCGACATAGAGCGTCTCAGGAGCGTCCGCGAGGAGATAAGAGTCTGCAAGATATCGGGAGCCGTCGGAACGTACGCCAACTGCCCCCCGCGCATCGAGGCGCGCGTCGCGGCGGAGCTGAACCTGAAACCGGATCCCGTATCCTCTCAGATAATTCAGCGCGACCGCCATGCCAGCGTCATCGCCGCGCTCGCCATTTACGGCGCGGGGCTGGAAAGGCTGGCGACCGAAATCCGTCATCTTCAGCGCACTGAGGTATTGGAAGCCATGGAGCCTTTCGGAAAAAAACAGAAGGGATCGTCCGCTATGCCGCATAAAAAAAATCCCATACTGTCCGAGAGGGTGTGCGGCCTGGCGAGGCTTTTGAGGGGCTACGCCGCCGCGGCGCTCGAGAACGTAGCGCTCTGGCACGAGCGCGACATAAGCCACTCTTCCGCTGAAAGGGTGATATGGCCGGACGCCTTCAGCGCGGCTCACTACATGACCGGAATCATGAAGCGCGTGACCGACGGGCTGGTCGTGAACGAGCGCATGATCGAGCGCAACCTGGAACTCACCGGAGGACTCATTGCCAGCGGAAGGATACTTTCCGCCCTGATCGAGCGCGGGATGGCGCGGGATGACGCCTACGCAGCGGTGCAGGAAAACGCGATGAAGTGCTGGGACGCGGCGCAAAGGGGAGAAAGCGCGTCTCTTCGCGGGCTGCTGGAGGCGGATCCCAGAACGGCGCTTCTCGCGCGCGGCGGTGAAGGCGGGCTGGGAGAGTTGTTCAGGTTCGACTTTTTTCTCGCCCACGTCGGCGAGATATTCGCGCGTTTTCCGATTTTCGAAAAACTCGGGCTGAAGTGATACAAAATATCTATTGACGCGCCGCGCGGGTCGCATTAAGATTGAACAAATGTCGGAAGACAGGATGAGGTGAATTATATAATGGGTGAAGAGGCAAAGGGAACGGGAGTTACCGTATATTCGACGAGCAGTTGTCCGTGGTGCGTGAAGGCCAAGGAATACTTGTCGTCCCTCGATGTGCCGTTTCAAGCGATTGACGTGGGCGCGGACCGCGAAGCCGCCAAGGAAGTGGTTCAGAAAACCCGCCAGCAGGGCGTGCCGGTGATCAAAGTCGGCGAGCGCTATATTGTGGGTTTCAACCAGGACGCCATAAAATCCGCTTTGAAAGAAGCGGCGCTTATCTGAAGCGGAGCCATACTGCCGCAATATTGGAGCCGCGGGGGGCGAAGCGCCTCGCGGCTTTTTTGAAATGAAATTATCGCCGCATCGGACATGAACGGGCCGCCGGCCGACAAAACAATCGCAGGGAGTGATATCGATGAAGTGCAAACACGCCGTAAAGGGAATGAGTTTTCACGCTTTTCACGGGGTACTCGAGGTGGAACGCGAACTGGGCCAGGTTTTTTCGGTCGACGTAACGGTCGAGTTTGACGGCGACCCGTCGGACGTAAATCCCAAGGCCGAACCGTTCGTGCGCGACGCCGACATATACGAAATATCCCGCAACGTGATGATGGAGACCAAATACACGTCGGTCATCAGCCTCGCCGCGAAAATAGCGCACGACGTTATGACGGAGTACGCCAGGGCCGTGAACGCCGTGGTATCCGTCACGAGGAAACAGCTTTTCATCCCGGGTAGCGTGGACAAAAGCGTGGCCGAGGTATCGTGCGGCAGGGCCGATCTGACTCCGCCCCGCAAAAGTAAGCCCCGCCATGAGTGAAATGGGCATTTCGTTCTCGTTCGGCGCTTCGGCGGGAAGGGAGCGCGGTTTCGCTAACCGGCTGGCGTCGATCGCGCCTCTGTGCGCCGAAGCCGCGTCATGGATAAAAGACGGCGCTTCCCGCGACGAATCGGGCTTCGGCTGGTACAACCTGACCGAGCAGGACCTGACGCCGATACTCGAGGCGGGCGAATGGCTCTCCGGTTACGAGGCCATAATCGACGTCGGCATAGGCGGATCCGCCCTGGGCAACCTGATGCTCAATCAGGCGCTTCTGCCCATGTACTTCAACGAGGGGGAAGGCGCCCCGAAATTTTACCTCGCGGACAACCCCGATCCTGAAAAAGCCGCCGCCATATGGGAGAGGGTAGAGGGCAAAAAGACCGCTCTCATAGGAGTGAGCAAGTCCGGCGCGACCGCCGAGACCATGTCGCAGTTCCTCTGGTTCCGTTCGCGCATGGCCGAAAGCGGAACCAGGCCCGACGACGACATACTCGTGATAACGGATCCAAAAGGGGGCGTGTTCCGCTCGTTCGCCGAAGACACCGGAGTGCGTTCGCTGGTGATTCCCCCTTCGGTCGGCGGGAGATACTCTGTGCTGTCAGCCTGCGGGCTCGTAACCGCCGCCGCTCTGGGCGCCGACGTCCGCGCGGTATTGTCGGGCGCGGGCAGGATGAAACGTTTTCTCGCCGGCGATAAACCGGAAAACAACCCCGCTATCCATCTTGCCGCGCTGAACTTCCTTCATTCGGTATCGGGACGCCCGATGACAGTCTTGATGCCGTACTCAAACAGGCTCGAAACATTTTCGGAGTGGTTCGCCCAATTGTGGGCCGAGAGCGTGGGCAAGGACGGAACCGGTTCGACCCCGATCCGAACGCTCGGGGCGATAGACCAGCATTCGCAGGTTCAGCTTTACACGGCAGGCCCCGACGACAAGCTCTACGCGATAATAAACGTGGAGGAGCGCGGATGCGAGATAGAGCTTCCCAAAGTATCGGACAAGTCCCTGCTCAGCCTGTCGTACCTGTCGGGCCGTAAGCTCGGCGGAATGTTGGGCATGGAGGCGGCGAGCACCGCCGCGGCCCTTGTCAAAGCGGAGCGCCCGGTGGTCTGGATAGAGCTTGCGAGGCTCGACGGAGAAACCCTGGGCGGCCTGATTTTCTTCTTCGAATACATGACCGCGATAGCGGGCAGGCTGATGAGGATCAACCCATTCGACCAGCCGGGCGTGGAACAGGGTAAGCGCTACACTTACGGAATGATGGGCAGGGACAATTACTCGTCCGACGCCGCCGAAGCCGCGGAAATGTTCCGGCGGGTGAAAGAAAACACGATAAAAGCGTAAAAAAACGTATATATATGCCGCAAGCGGACGCCCAAGGGGGCGTCCGCTTGCGTTTCAGGCGGTTCAAAATGTCGAGTGAACAAGGATATCCTATGGCTGTAAAATATACTTGACAGACATAGTAATATGCCTTATATTGATATATATCAGGAAAGTAATTACGCTCGAAAGGAGATTTGTATGGAACCGCAACTGTCGTCTGATTTGCTCCGGGGGCATACGGATACCATTGTCCTGGGCGCGCTGCTCGATAAAGACCGTTACGGGTTCGAGATATACAACCGGATTTTGGAACGGACCCGCGAGCGGTACGAGCTGAAGGAAGCCACTCTATACTCCGCCTACAAGCGGCTGGAAAAGGACGGGCTTGTCATGTCTTATTGGGGGGACGAAACCCAGGGGGCAAGGCGCAAATATTACCGCATAACGGAAAAGGGCCGTGAACAGTATCGGCAAAACAAGCGGGACTGGGAGTTCACGCAAAAAATTCTAAACCATCTTTTGGAGGAGGAAGCGTTATGAACATTCGGGAGCACGTGGACGCGCTCTTTGCGGATTACAAGGATACCGCGTCTATGCGCGAGTTCAAGGAAGAACTGGCCGGCAACCTGACGGACCGGATCGCGGCGTTGCGCCAGAAGGGCATGGACGAAAACGCCGCGACCGGCAAAGCCCTCGCCGAATTGGGCGACGTTTCGGCCATAGCCGGCGAATTAGGCATGAAAAAAAGACAGGAGGTGTTCAGCGATATGTATATGGGAACGCGCAAATACTTGACGCCGGGGCGCGCGGCTTTGTTCATCCTCGGCGGAGCGATTGTCTGCCTGGGGCTTCTTTTTGCCGCCGTCACATGGTTCGCTACGGAATTGCAGGTTGCGGCCGTGGCTTCCGGTATGCTGTTCGTCGCCGCGGGAGCGGGATTTTTGACTTTCATGGGCCTGACGCAGGAAACCGCGACGAACAATCCCATGCCGCGGAAACGCGCCGCCCTGTATTCAGTCTCGGTCGCGGTTTTCCTGACGGGCGTATTCTCCGCGCCGCTCGTATATTTTGGCACAACGGGCGCAAGCCCCGCCGAACTCGCGTCCGGCGGTTGGGCGTTAGCGCCGGAAAATCTCGGTTATACCGCGGCGGTTACAGTTTTGGTTCCGTTCGTACTGCCAGCCGCAGCTCTGTTTATCTATCTGGCGCTGACGGAAAAAGACCGCGCTAAACCGTGGGTCGCCGCCCTGAGGGAAAAGGCGGCGCGGCAGGAACACGAGCGGTTTGCCAATGTGAAAGAAGCGGAACGTTTTGGGCTTTTCTCGGGCGCATTGTGGATCGCGGCGATTTCGCTCTTTGTCCTGCTGATCATTACGGTCGGTTTTAAATTCTCGTGGCTTGCCCTGGCCGCCGCGCTCGCCGGGCAAATGCTGATGCTGGCGGCGTTTTCAAAAGACGGCGAGTAACGCCTGTCCCCGCGCCAAACCGGCGGGGGTATGTCTTTTTTTTGCGTTGGAGATTCGGGACAATTTTTGAGGGGAGTCAAAAAAGTTTGATTTTTCTGGCCGCGTTTGGTGGTAAGATTGTCTTCATAATGCCAAACGCGAACGATTTTGACGCCAAATACGAGAAAATGACTTCGGCTCCGGTGGAGCGACTGGTTTTGGGGCTTGCGGCGCCCACGATCACGATAATGCTGATATCGGCGCTCTACAACATGGCTGACACTTATTTCGTCGGCTCTCTCGGCACAAGCGCGGTCGCGGGTGTGGGCGTGGCTTTTCCGCTGATGAACGTGATTCAGGCCGTCGGTTTCTTCTTTGGGCAGGGTGTCGGCAACTATGTCTCGCGGCAGTTGGGGGCGATGAAGCTCGACGACGCGTCCAAAATGGTCGCGACGGGTTTTTTTACAACCATAGCCATTGGTGTCGCGCTTGCCGCCGCCGGGCTTGTTTTCCTGGACGGTCTGGCCGTAGTGCTCGGCGCGACGCCTACCGTATTGCCGTACGCTAAAGATTATATCTTCTACATCCTGCTGGGAATTCCGTGGATGACGGCTTCGATCATGCTTAACACCCTGCTGCGCTTTCAGGGCAGCGCCTCTTACGCCATGGTCGGAATGGTGAGCGGGGCCGTCATCAACGTCGTCCTCGACCCGATACTCATATACGCCTGCAAAATGGGCGTGGCCGGCGCCGCGCTCGCTACGATGATAAGCCAGTTCATCAGCTTCTGCCTGCTGCTGATCGGATGCGCCAAAAGCGGCAATATTCAAGTCTCGCCGCGAAATTTCACGCCCCGGCCCGCTTTTTTCAAAGATATAGTCCGAGGGGGAGTCCCATCCCTGCTCAGGCAGGCGCTGGCGAGCGTCGCCACCATTTTCATCAACAGGCTGTCGGGCAACTACGGCGACGCCGCCATAGCCGCGATGTCGATCGTAATGCGGATAATGATAATAGCCAACTCGGCGCTCATCGGCCTTGGACAGGGTTTTCAGCCTGTGTGTGGCTTCAACTACGGCGCCGGGCGTTATGACAGGGTGAAGAAAGCCTTCCGGTTCTGCGTGAAACTGTCCGTGTGGGGGTTGTTGGCGATAACGGCCGCGGCGTGGTTATTCGCGCCGGATATCATGGCGTTATTCAGGGGGGACGACCCCGAAGTGATACGCATAGGCGCTCTCGCCCTCAGGCTTCAATTTTTGGCGTCGCCGCTCATGGGGTGGGTCATAATGAACAACATGATGTTTCAGACGATCGGAGAATCGCTTCCGGCTAGCACGCTTGCCCTCGCGAGGCAGGGTTTGTTTCTCCTGCCGATACTGTACGCGCTGTCCCGTTCGCTCGGGCTTTTCGGGATTCAGATAAGCCAGCCGCTCGCCGACGCCGCGACTTTCGCGCTCTCCATACCGTTCAACATCCGCGTCATGCGCGGAATGAAACAATAACCGCGTGAACGCCGCCGTTTCCGCCGGCGGAATTGATGTATAATTTGACGCGGTGACGCGAAAACTGACATAATCGGTTTTTCGGGGGGATATGCGATGGCGGGATGGTATTACTCGAAAAACGGGCGGACGTTCGGGCCCTTTACCTCGGAAGCCATGGATGACCTCATCGCCAATGGCGAGGTTACGTTCGTCACGCTTGTCTGGAGCGAGGAAACGGGCAGAGCCGGGCGCGGGTGGGTTTACGCCTACGAGACCAACCTCACGGAATTTTTTTCGAGCGAACTCACCCCTCCCTCG
>JAISDQ010000040.1 GCA_031264605.1 Synergistaceae bacterium
TCTCTTCTATAATATCGTATCCGTCATTTTGGCGTTTGCGGGGGGCGTATGCGCGGGTTCTTTCATCAACGCCGCCGCCATGCGCACGGTAGCGGAAAGAAAATGGTGGGGGAAGGAGCGCTCGGCTTGCGACAGCTGCGGACACGTATTGTCGGCGGCCGATTTGGTGCCGCTTCTGTCTTTTCTCTTTTTAAAGGGCAAATGTCGTTATTGCGGCAAACCGATAAAATTCAGGCATTTCGCGGCGGAGTTGATTTCGGGCACACTCACGGCGGCGCTTTTCTGCAGATGGGGCGTGAGCGGCGCCATGATGGTGTCCGCGCTTGTCATGTGGTTTTCTCTGTTCAACTCGCTCACCGATTTCGAAAACGGCTATATTTACGACTTGGCGGCGCTGTCGCTCGGCGCGATCGGGCTTTTGCTGCGCGCCTTCGTCGGGTGGGGCGTTTTGCTCGACGGAATTTTAGGAGCGGCGCTCGGTTTTGGCTTCATAAGTGTGATAATACTTATCAGCAGGGGCGGCATGGGATGGGGGGACGCCTTTCTCATGGCGGGGATAGGCGGCGCGGTCGGCTGGAAATATTGCGCTTTTGGCCTTTATATGGGTTTCATCGCGGGAGGGATCGTCGTGGTCCCGATGCTCCTGGCACGCAAGGTCAAACGCAAGGACGCGGTTCCGTTGGGGCCGTTTCTCGCCACAGGCTGCGTCTTTACGCTTTTTGTCGGTAACATGCTGGTGGCCCGTTTTGGGGAATTGATAGGGTATAATCCGGGTTGGCCCTGGTGGTAACCGTATTTTCACTGTTGAAGGAGGCCGTGATTTTCGGGCGATGAATAAAACGGCGGTGAAGTTTCTGATAGTGGCGGCAATATTGATGGCGGTATCCGAATTCGTGGGCAGCGAGGGGCCTAAGTCCGTCGGAGCCGTGTCTTCGCTGTTTTTGACCGTGCTTCTTTGCGCCGCGTTTTTGTATTTGATGAAACACAAAAATGTAGGGCACGAAAATCAGGCGCTCGAATTGATAAAGGACGCCCAAAAAGTTAAAATGGCGCGCGGCGAAGTGAAGGCGAAAATCCCCAAGAATTCTCCTCGCAGAGAGTCCCCGGCCGCTTTCGAAGGTTCGGCCAAACTTGGGGCCGCGCGTTCCATGGCGGTTCTTGTCCGCAAACCGCGGCTTCGGGAAAAGATACTGGAGATATGCGATTTCGCAGATATGGTGCTGGAGACGATACGCCGCATGCCGGAAGATACTCCGGCGTCGGTGGCTTTTGCCGAAAATCACCTCGCGCGTCTCAACGAGGCGCTTGAACGCTGTTTCGAGATGAACAAGCACGACGAATACAGAAACGCCCCCGAATCCTTGGACACTCGGGAAATAGAATGTTTCAGCACCTTCATAACGGCCTTCAAAAAACAGCAGGAAAACATTCTCACAGAAGGCAAGAGCTTCTGAATACTTTACATAAAAAAAGGAAGTGCGCATCAATATGTACGACGGAACAACATCGTATGAGAATTTCAATTCCGCGCGCCCATGGTGGCGGACGAATATTTTCACCGAAATAGTCACATCCCGTGACGGAATCGGGGATTTGCGGAGGCTTTTGAGCGAAAGGACGGCGAGGCCCTTTTTTATCGTCGACGAGATATTGAAACCGCAGACGGCGTTCGCGCCGATTTTCGCCCTGGACCGCAAGTTCGTGTTCGACGCTTCTTATTCGGAACCGCGCACACATGACGTAGACAGGGTGGTAGCGCTCCTGAAAAACGAACGCGACATGCCCGACGCGATAGTCGGCGTCGGCGGAGGCGCGGCCATGGACTTGACCAAAGCCGTCTCGATCTGTCTCGCGAACCCTCGCCCGGCCGCCGAATATCAGGGCTACGGCATGGACATGGAGCGCGGCCCCGACGTCTGGGTGCTGCCGACCTTGGCCGGAACAGGGGCTGAAGTCACTCCCATCGCGGTGCTCCGCGGCCCCGAGAAAAAACTCGGCATCAACAACAATAATGTCGCGCCCAAGATGGCGGTGATAGACCCGGCACTTTCCGCCGGGGCCAAAAAGTTCAACAGGTTTTTCTCGATGATGGATTGTTTCTTTCATCACTACGAGATAACGCACAGCGGGACGAGCGCGCCCGACGCGGTGCTGGATTCCCGCGACGGCCTGAATATCGCCCGCCGCGTGCTCTCTTGCGACCTGAGCGAGTTCGACGCCGACAGGGCCGCCGAGTCGGCCGTCGCGTCAGTACTGGGAGGAAGCAGTTCGATAGGGGGACGGGTCGGCGTGAGTCACGCCATTTCGTATGGCCTGAGCAACGCGAGCCCTCATTTGCCGCACAGCGTGGCCGTCGCCATATCGATGCTGGCGTGCGGCGGCGTATACCGCGACGGCGGTTTGGAAGACACGGTCAAATTTATGGAAATCAACGGCATCGAGCGCCCAACCGCGCGGGAGTACGGTATTTTCGAATCGCATATCCCGGGAATGACCAGGACGGCGCTCGGCATGGAGAAACTGTGGCTCAGTCATTTCGGCGAAAACTGGCGCGATACGGTCAATGAAAAATTTGTATCGGACATTTATAAAAAGATAGTCTCGGTTTAGACGCGTAGCCCGGGATTTTGATCCCGCGGTTTGACGCGGAGCGTCAAAGGCGCGCCCGCGGATCGCCGGGCGCGCCGCTCGGCGGCGCGAATTCGCGCCTGAGTTTTTTTCGCAGATAACTGAACAAAACCAACGCCACAAAACTCGCCAGAAAAAACGAGATCGACTGAAACCACCATATATTCTCGAGCGTGAAAACGCGCGACAGTATCCAAGCGGCCGACACCCTGAACACGATGGAGCGGAGTAATTGCGAGGCCGTCCCGAAAATCGAGTACCCAGTGCCGACGAAGAACGCCCCGCATATGGCTATGAATATGTTGCAGGGATATCCCGGTATAGACGAGCGTATGGAACGAACCGAAAGCGCCATTATCTCCGGTTCCGGCTTGAAGACGCCGAGGAATACCTGGGGAAATATGTAAATTATCACCGCCATCGAGCCGACGAGGGAAAAAGCTATCAGCAGCGCCGACTTGAAGCCGGCGATCATCCGCGCCGGGTCTCTCCTGCCGTAGTTGAAGGCGATGTACGGAGTGAGCGCCTGAACGACGCCGTTCAAAAAATTGAACGCGAGTTCTTCCACACGCAGCCCGAGCATCCACGCGGCGACCACCCTGTGCCCGAACGCGGAGAGTATCCTGTTGACGCTCCCCATCCCTAGGGCCACGCTCGCCGTCGACAACCCAACCGGCACTCCTATCCAGAGTATCGGCCGCCAGTACGCGGTCATCCTCACAGTTGGCAGGGTGAAGGGCGATATCGCGATTTTTCCGGCGTGCTTCATTTTATATATGAGATATATCGACGACGCCACGCGCGACATCCACGTCGCTATCGCCGCGCCGGCTATTCCCCAGTGAAAAGTGAATATGAACAACGGATCGAGGACTATGTTCATCGCGTTCGCGAGGGCGATCGCCTTGAAAGGGATCAGCGTGTCGCCCTGAGCCCTGAAGCATGTGTTCGCCATGTAAGTGAACCCGAGGAAGGGCAGCATTAACGGCACCCAGAGGTTGTACAGCCAGCACATCCGAAGAAGCGTATCGTTTCCGCCGGCGCCGATAGCGGTGAATAACGAGTTCGAGACCGAAGGAAGCACAAGCGGAAGCGATATCAGGCACGCCAGGTAAAGCAACCCGAGGCCGCTGCGCGCGATATGCCTCGCGGAACGCGCGTCGCCGCGCCCGAGGTTGCGCCCCATGAGCGCGAGGGAACCGTTCGCCACGCAGTCGAGCATCGCGAACACACACATGTTTATCGGGCCCGTGAAAGACATCGCGGCCGTCTGCAATTCTCCGAGCCACGAGACGAAAATGGTGTCCACCAGATGCAGCAGCGTGTTGAACACGAATAGCCCTATGGACGGTATCGCCATTTTGACGAGCGCAGCCGCGGGGGTATCGTTGGCCAGATCGGCCCTTCCCAATAACGAGCGCCGCGATTTGAATATATTTACAATTCTTTGCGAAACATTCATTTTATCAATATCATTCTCCCGCCAGTGAAGTATAATCATAAACCGCATAATTTCAAGGTGCGCGCGGATTTTTTATGGGATATAATAACGCGGTTCAAGGTCGTTTTTACGCGGAGTCGCGCGATGAGGGAGGGTTATTTTTGAATTTTCAAGAGTTGATAATGCGGCTTGAAAACTTCTGGACGAGTCGCGGCTGCGTTCTTCAGCAGCCTTACGATATCGAAGTCGGCGCCGGCACAATGAATCCGGCGACAACGCTCAGAGTCATAGGGCCTGAGCCGTGGAGGGCGGCGTACGCCGAACCGTCGCGCAGGCCGACCGACGGCAGGTACGGCGAAAACCCAAACAGGCTTCAGCATTATTATCAGTACCAGGTCATCCTGAAACCGTCGCCGGAAAATATCCAGGACTTGTATCTCGAATCGCTCGCCGCTCTCGGGATCGACCCGCTGGATCACGACATACGCTTCGTGGAGGACGATTGGGAGAACCCGACGACTGGCGCGTGGGGGTTGGGCTGGGAGGTGTGGCTCGACGGCATGGAGATAACGCAGTTCACGTACTTTCAGCAGTTCGGGGGCGTGGACATGCAGCTTGTCCCGGTCGAACTGACCTACGGGCTGGAGCGCATCGCGATGTATGTGCAGAAGGTCGGCAGCGTCTACGATCTCCAGTGGGCCGGCGACGTGACTTACGGAGACGTGCACCACCGTTCGGAGGTAGAGGGCTCCACGTACAATTTCGAGCTTGCCGACACGGACATGCTCTTCAAGCTGTTCGGAATGTTCGAGGCCGAAAGCTCTCGGGTGGTCGAGAGCGGAATGGTGCTGCCCGCCTATGATTACGTTCTCAAATGCTCCCATACTTTCAACATCCTCGACGCCCGCGGCGCGATCAGCGTCACGGAGCGCACCGGATACATCGCTCGCGTGCGAGCGCTTGCGAGCGCCTGCTGCCGGGCCTATCTGGCGCAGCGCGAGCGGATGGGATTCCCGCTCGCCGGGAAATTCGGCCACTCGGGCGAGAGGGAAGGAGGCGTCCAGAAATGATAAAGCGCGATCTGCTGTTCGAGATAGGAACCGAGGAAATTCCGGCCCGTTTCATGATATGGGCCATAGGCGAACTCGAAAATCTGGCGCGCGCCGGCCTAGCCGATATGCGTCTGTCTTACGAATCGCTCAGGGCGACCGGTTCCCCGCGCAGGATAGTTCTGTACGTCAACGACCTCGCCGACAGGCAGGAGGATTTAGAGGAGACCGTCAAGGGGCCGCCAAAGTCGCAGGCGCTCGACGACGCCGGCCGTTTCACCAAAGCGGCGCTCGGTTTCGCGAAAAGCCGCGGCGTCGAGTTGGGCGATCTCAGGTTCATAGAGGTAAAAGGCGTCGAATATCTTCACGCGGCGGTGAAGGAAACCGGTAAAAAAACCGCGGAACTGCTCCCCGATTTTTTGTCCGGGCTGCTCAAAAAATTAGTTTTCCCGAAGAACATGTACTGGGAAGACGCCGGAACGCGCTTCGCCCGTCCCGTGCGCTGGCTCGTGGCCCTGTCGGATACGCGGATAATTCCCGTGCGTTTCGGCAGCGTTTACAGCGGGGCGGAGAGCCGGGGACACCGTTTCATGGGGGCGAAAACGGTTCAGATAAAGAGCGCCCAGGAGTACGAACGCACGCTCGAAGGCGAGTTCGTGATAGTCGACCACGAACGCCGCAAAAAGATGATCCTCGAAGGCACGGCGAAGATGGAAGCCGAGCTGGGCGTCCGCGCCGACGGCGACCCCGAGCTTCTGGAGGAAAACGCGCATCTCGTGGAATACCCCGTTCTCTTCGCGGGTTCTTTCGACAGGGAATTTCTCGACATACCCGAGGAAGTCCTGATCAGCACGATGAAAAAAAATCAGCGCTATTTCCCGACGCGCGGCGGCGACGGCAAGCTCGCGCCGTATTTCATAGGCGTGAGCAACAACAAACCCCGCGACATGAACGTGGTGCGCGACGGCAACGAACGCGTCCTGCGCGCGCGGCTCTGCGACGCGGCTTTCTTCTGGAAAGAAGACCTCAAAGTCAGCCTTGAATCCCGGCTTCCTCAACTGGAGCGCGTCGTCTATCAGGAAAAACTGGGTTCCGTCCGCGACAAGACCGAACGGGTCCGCGCTCTCTGCGCGTGGTTCGCTGATAACATGAACGAGGCCGGAATAAAATCTCCGCTCGACCGTGCCGCGCTGCTCGCGAAAACCGACCTGGTGAGCGGCATGGTATTCGAGTTTCCGGAGGTGCAGGGAGTCATGGGGCGTGAGTACGCCCTGCGGGGCGGCGAGCCCGAGGAAGTCGCGCTTGCGATATTCGAGCAGTATCTGCCCCGTTTCGCCGGCGACAGGATACCGAGCGGCCGTGCCGGCGCGATATTGGGCGTCTGCGACAGGGCCGACACGATAGTCGCCATCCACAAAGCCGGCCTCGCGCCGACGGGCTCGCAGGACCCTTACGGACTGCGCAGGGCGGCCCGCGGAATGAACGAGATACTGTGGGGGCTCGGCATGGACGCGGATGTCCGCGCGCTCTTCACGCGGGCGGCGAAAGGTCTCGGCGCCGATAAAGATACGCTCGGCAAATCGCTGGATTTTTACTCGCAGAGGCTGTACAACCAGCTTCGCGAGCGGGGCCACTCGCACGGAACATCCAGCCTCGCCGTCGGAAGCATGGGTTCGCGCCCATTGCAGGCACTTCGGATGCTCGAAGCCTTCGAGGAAGTGAGCGGCGAAGAGTGGTTTGAGTCGCTGACGCTCTCGGCCGTCCGCGTCGTAAACATCCTGAACAAAGCCCCTGACGACCAAAAACTGGACGGGAAAAAAGCGGCGTTCGCCACGGAACCGGAACGCGCCCTCGACGAAGCGCTCACCGCTCAGAGCGACGCCGTGAAAAGCGCGCTCAAGTCGCACGACTGGGCGTCGGTCTGCCGCGCTCTCTCTAAACTGAGCGGCCCCATCTCGGCGTTCTTCGACGGGGCGATGGTGATGGATCCCGACCCTACGGTACGCGCGGCGCGCCTGGGTCTCCTCCGAAGATGCAGGGATCTATTCGACTCGATAGGCGATTTCTCGCTGCTGAAATAAACATGATGGTGGGCGCCTGTAAAGACGTTACGTAACGCTTTGCGCGGCGTCTCACCGCTGTAATAAAACTACGCGGATAACGATACTCAGTCGCGCCGCGAATTGAAATTTATCGTTTATAATCCTATAATCGTATGCTGACGAGCCGACGGACTGTCGGTTTTTTGAGAGGTGTTGCCCTGTGTGGGGGAAGGATATAGGAATCGATCTGGGAACCGCTACGGTTCTTATCTTTATCAAGGACAAAGGCGTCGTGCTGCAGGAACCGTCGGTCGTCGCCATGGATCAGAACAGCGGAAAGATACTCGCGGTCGGTTCCGACGCCAAACTGATGATAGGCAAGGTGCCGGGCAACGTGGTCGCGGTCCGGCCTCTTAAGGACGGGGTCATTGCCGATTACACGATGACCGAGGTCATGCTCAGGCTTTTCATAAAGAAAGTGACGCACGGGCTAGAACGGATTATGAGGCACCGCGTGATGATATGCGTTCCGTCGGGAGCCACCGACGTCGAACGCAGGGCCGTGCTCGAGGCGGCGCTCGAGGTAGGGGCCAAAGAGGCGTACCTCATAGAGGAGCCGATGTCCGCGGCGATCGGCGCCGGCCTCGAAATATCCGAGCCGGGCGGCAATCTCGTGGTCGATATAGGCGGCGGCACCACCGACGTGGCCGTCATCTCTCTCGGGGGTATCGTGGTGTCGAAATCCCTGCGCGTCGGCGGCGATAAATTCGACGAGGCGATAATGCGTTACACCAGACGGCAGTTCAACCTCGCCATCGGCGAACAGACCGCCGAGGATCTCAAGGTCAAAATAGGGACGTGTTTCTCAGTGGGAGAGGAACTGTCGATGAACATAAGGGGGCGCGACCTCCTGCAAGGCCTGCCACGGCAGATTACCATGACCAGCACCGACGTCATGAAAGCCATAGAAGATTCAATAAATACCATAATCAGCGGAATTCGGGAAGTTTTGGAGCTAACGCCGCCCGAGTTGGCTGCCGATATTATTGAAAGAGGCATAGTGCTCACGGGCGGAGGCGCTCTGTTGAGGGGTTTGCCGGAACTGGTCACGCAGCAGACGGAAATAGAGACTAACGTGGCGGAATCTCCGATGGAGTGCGTAGTTCTGGGAACGGGACGAACGCTCGAAACGCTCGATAAGTTCAGAGAGTCGGGCACGGTGCTATCTGCTAACAGAAAAGGCGGCAGGAGGCGTTGAAACAAACGCCGCCTCCGCCGAAAAGGCCACAGGGGGCGGCGCAATGTTCAGGGGAATTTACACGGGAACTTCCGCTATGCTGGTTCAGGAGAAGATGCTCGACGTGGTTGGAAATAACCTGGCCAACGTCGATACGTCGGGCTTTCGGGCGCGTGTAGCGGTGAACAAATCTTTTCCTGAAGTTTTGATGGACAGAGTCGAGCGATACACGATCGTCGACGAAGCTCTCAACGAAGAACTGAAAGAACGCAAATTTTTCCCATATTTCCGGGGCCGTTCCGCCATAGGAACCATACCTATGACGAACGTCCTGTCAGAAACCACGATGTCCGCAGAGCGCGGACCCATTCAGTGGACGGACAACCCGACCGACGTCGTCATCGACGGCGACGGTTTTTTTGTGGTGCAGGACGGAAACGGCAACACCTTCTACACCCGTTCGGGACATTTCCAGAGAAACAACCTTGGGCAGCTCGTCACTCATGACGGCGCTTACATCATAGGCGACGGCGGGCCCGTTACCATCGGCGAAGCCACGATGGTAGCTATAGGCGACAACGGTCAGGTGTTCGCGGACGGCGAGCAGGTGGCCACGCTTCAGGTGGTTAACTTCGAAACTCCCACATATCTTCATCACGTCGGAAAATCACTTTTGGAGGAGACGGCCGAATCGGGGCCGCCTCAGCCAGTCGCCGACGCGCGCCTCGTGAGCGGCGGACTCGAACGTTCCAACGTGCAGGTCGTATTGGAGATGGTGCGGATGATCGAGGCAAACAGGGCTTTCGAGGCCTCGGCAAGGGCCGTGACAATACAGGACGAGCTGTCCGGCAGGATGATCACGTCCGTAGGCAAGCCCAGTTGATAGGGATAAATTATATGAAAAAATTTTTTGCGGGAGGTATCGCGTGATGTTACGATCTCTTTGGGCCGGAGCCAGCGGCATGATCGCTCAGCAGACGCATCTCGACGTTGTGGCCCACAACCTCGCCAACGTCAATACGTCGGGATTCAAAAAACTGAGGGCGGATTTTCAGGACCTCATCTATCAGATAAACAGGGAACCGGGCGTTCCGGTAGAGCCGGATTCGATGGTGCCTACCGGCATACAGGTCGGCCTGGGAGTCAAAGTCTGCGGGACGACGAGAATTTTCATGCAGGGCCCACTCCAGACGTCGGACAACGCGACGGATATAGCGCTCACCGGCGAGGGTTTCTATCAGGTCACGATGCCCGACGGCACGATAGCTTACACCCGCGACAGCAACTGGAAGATAGACGCCAACGGCCAGGTCGTGAACCACGACGGTTATCTGCTCGAACCGGCGATAGTGGTGCCGGAAGACGCCACCGATTTCGCGGTTTCGCAGACCGGCGCGGTCACGATAAAAATGCCCGGCGAAGTGCTGCCCGAAGAGATAGGGCAGATAGAGCTGGCCCGCTTCATAAACCCCGCCGGCTTACGTTCCATAGGGCGCAACCTGTTTCTCGAATCCGCGGCCAGCGGCGCGCCGGTCGTGGGGAACCCCGGCGACGAGGGATTCGGCGCTCTCGAACAGCGCACTCTGGAAATGTCGAACGTGCAGGTGGTCGAGGAAATGGTCGAAATGATAGTGGCTCAGAGGGCTTATGAGGCCAACTCCAAGACCATTCAGACGGCCGACGAACTTCTGCGCATGGCGAATAACCTGAGACGTTAAGGGGTTTGAGGCGATGAAGGCGCATTCTTTCATCATAATTACGATTCTGACGGCGGCGTTTTCGGCCTTTTTGCCGAGGCCGGCCCGCGCCGCGGAACTCACGATATCGTTGCCGCCGTCCGTCGAGGCGCGCGAGGGATGGTTCTACCTGGGCGAGTACGCCGAAATATACGGAGACAGGGAGACGGCGGACGGCGCGTCTATGGCCGTGATACGTCACGACGGTTCGTTTTCGAGGCGCGACGTCATAGACGCCCTCTCGTACACCGAGGCCGCGGGCAGGGAAGTTTCGATCGTCATGCCGGATGTCGTCGAAGTGGACGCCGAGCCGGAAATAGCGGCTGAACTGAGGGCGATGACAGCGTGGAAGTGGCGCGTGGAAATCGACGTAGCGCCCGGAAGCTGGGCGGAAACGATAAACGGCTTCAGCGGTTACCGCCTTCCGCCGAAAATAACACCGGGAGCGAGATCCATTGCCGTCAAACTTGTCGACGCCGACGGCCGCGAACACAACAAACAGGTCAAGGCGACGTGGTATCAGCCAGTGATATACGCGACGCGGCCTTTGTCCAGGGGCGAGCGGATAGACGTCTCGAAACTCGGCGCGAGAATCGGCAAAGCCGCGATGATGATGACCGGATTTTCCTCGCCGGAACAGCTCGCCGGAGCGGTGACGCGCAAGGCGGTGAACGCCCTGGTGCAGTTGGAGACGGGAGACGTGAGGCAGGAGAGTTTCATCCGGGCCGGATCGACGGTGACCATGGTGGCCCGTTCCAACGGCCTGGGCGTGGAAGTGAAGGGAATAGCGATGCAGCGCGGCGGTTTGGGCGACATCATAAGGGTAAAAAACCTGTCGAGCAAAAAAATCCTTAAAGCGAGGATTATCGGCGCGGACAGGGTGGAGATAAACACGGAGGCCGCACGGTGAGAGGCGGGGAATGGAGGAATCCGTATGAAACTGATTAAGACGATGAGCGTGATTTTGATCCTGTCGGTGATGGCGTCCGCGGCTCCGCACGCCGCCGCCGATTCGCTCTGGACCGACAATTCGAGCCTCTTTTCCGACAGAAAGGCCGGGCGTATCGGCGACATACTCATGGTAAAGGTAAACGAGAAATTTTCCGATACCGACGAGGGCAAGACAAGCTCCAGCAAGGACACCGACGAGGATATCAAGGCCGGCTTCGGGATTCTGTCGTTCCTCAGGGCGTTCGGTTTCGGCTCGTCGTCGAAGACGAGCGGCAATACGAAGGTCGAGCGCACAAAAAAGATGAACATGCAGTTGAGTTGCATAGTCACCGACGTGCTGCCCAACGGCAATATGGTGATACAGGGCGAACGCTCTATGCTCAGCGGAGCCGAGAAAATGAACGTGACCTACTCGGGCGTGGTGAGCCCGCGCGACGTGGCGCACAACAACGTGGTCGACAGTTCCAGGGTCGCCAACGCGGAAATCATAGTGAACGGCAAGGGAATCATCTCCCGCGCTCAGCGTCCCGGCCTGATAAATCAAATACTTCAGGCCATATTCTGAGAATGGGGAAGAACGGAGGGGTTTTCATCATGAAAAAAATTCCGGGTTTGAAAAAAGCCGCGCTGACGGCGGCACTTGTATGCGCGGCCGCGCTCCCCGCGTTTGCGGGAGTGGTCCAGCCGATGACGCGGGTGAAGGACATCGCGACTGTGGAAGGCGTCAGGGAAAACCAGCTCATAGGCATGGGGTTGGTGGTAGGGCTTCAGGGCACCGGGGACAAGGGGCCCATGGCGATGCAGATGATGTCGAACATGACCGAGCAGTTCGGCGTCACGATGGATCCCAAGCAGATAAAGAGCAAAAACGCTGCAGTCGTGACGGTGACCTGTCAGTTGTCGCCTTTCGTCAGTCCCGGACAGAACACCGACGTATTGGTGAGCGCCATGGGAGACGCGAAGAGCCTCGAAGGCGGCGTGCTGCTCCAGACTCCGTTGAAGGCCGCCAACGGCAGAGTGTACGCGGTGGCCCAGGGCCCGCTGACGCTCGGCGGCTGGTCCGAGAGCGGAGCGGCGGCGTCCGCCAAGAAAAACGTGATCACGGTCGGGCGCATTCCGAACGGCGCGATAGTGGAGCAGGGCGTCGAGATGAACTACGCCGGCAACGGGGTTATAAACCTGCTGCTTCGCAATTCCGACTTCACCACCGCGCAGAGGGTGGCGGGCGCGATAAACCAGAAATTCGGCGCTGTGGCGCACGCTTCCGATCCGGGGCGCGTCTCGGTCAATCTGCCGCCGTCTTACGCGAATTCCCCGGCCGCTTTCGTGGCTTCCATAGAAAATATGACGGTACGCCCGGACGCCGCCGCCAAGGTCGTGGTCAATGAGCGCACCGGCACGATCGTGATGGGCGGCAACGTGAAGATAGGCAACGTGTCGGTCGCGCACGGCAACCTCTCGGTCAGGGTCGCCGAAGGCGCGGCGGTGAGCCAGCCGAGCCCCTTCAGCGACGGAAGAACGGTCGTAACTCCTCAGTCCGACGTAACGGCGCACGAGGACGAACAGGCGCAGCTCGTCGAACTTCCCGCCACTTCTACAGTTCAGGATTTGACCGCGGCCATGAACGCGGTAGGAGTTGGCCCAAGAGACCTGATAGCGGTGCTTCAGGCCATGGACGAAGCCGGAGCGCTTCACGGCGCCCTGGTTATTCAGTAAGGGTCAAAGAGGACTTACGATGGCTGATTTCGGCGCGATAAACAGGCCCAATTTCCTCAATCCCGACGGTTCGATGTCGCCCGTGGAATACCGGCGCAAGGAACGCGCGCTGGAGGAGAGCTGCAAACAGTTCGAGGGCCAGGTATTCGGCAAGCTGTGGAAGGACATGATGAAATCCGCGCGAACCATAGGCGGAGAAGAACGCAAGAGAGAGTACGGCCCCCTGGAGGACACGGTAGTCGAGATGGTCTCCGAACATCTGTCGGAGAGCCAGGGAATAGGCGTATGGAAGGTGCTGTACGATAACCTCCACGAGCAGATACCAAAACCCGTCGAGAATATGAATTAAAGCGCGGGATCAAAACCTTGGGGCTCTGCCCCAAACCCCGCAAGGGGCTCGCCCCTTGACCCCCATTATAAATTTTTCTTTCACCCGAAGGGTGAAAGAAAAATTATAAATAGGGTGCAGGGAGCTTGCTCCCTGCCGGGTTCGGGCGGAGCCCGAGGTTTTATTCTTGCGTTTGCAATTGAGAAGAATATATTTATGGCGCGGCCTCGAAGCCGCGCCCGTATTTTTTTCGGGCGGTATGTGATACTATTTTCCGGTCAATGGGATACATGCTCGATCGCGATGTTTTACGCTTAATTGGAGGTGCTTTGTTTGGGCAAAAAAATATTTACCGCCGTTTTGGCGTTAGTCTTGGCGGCAATGACGGCGTTCGGCGGCGCGGGAAAATACGCCCCGTATTTTGGGGCGTCCTCAGCGGAGGCCGCGGCGAAAAAAATTTTTTCGCCGGAATACGCCATACCGGTCGCGTCTCCGGGCAGTGACGCCATTGTCGCGAAGATCGCCGATATGCGGTCGTTTGTGAAGATCATGCCGTATGTTTCGTCTTTTTTGCAAGCGGCTTCCGGGGACGTATTGCCGATGGCCGGTTTGCGGCTGAACCGGGGGGATATCGCTGATTGGTTCTCCTTTTTCCGAAGGACGGACGCTTTTTGGGACGCGGCGGACAGCGCCGCCGTTCGCGTGACTCCCGGCGGCGGATTTTACGCGTCGTTCTCGGTCGACGGGAAAAAATTCGACAAATTCGCGGCGAGCGGCCCGATGAAACTCGAAAAATGGGACGGCGCGAAAGTTTCCTCCGGGGCTGACGCGTGGATTTTGAAATCCTCTCAGCCGGAAATCGCCGAAGAGCGGTTTTACATGACGCGATGGAGCGCCGGTGAGCGAGACGCGGTCTACGTCGCGAGCGGCGCCGAAGAGATAGGCGAGATGACCGAGGCGGCGAACGACTCTGAAAAACGGCTTAGCGTCACTCGGCTGACCGAGGGTGAAAATTTCGTCGCGATGAATTTGGTCAAACCTATGGAAATGAACGGGCTTTTACTCAACAAGGCGGAGACTTCGTGGAGCGTAAAGGGTAACGAACTCGCGATACGGTCTTACTCCGACATGTACGAGCCCATCGCCTCCCGCCTCGCGGGGAGGGCTTTTTCTCCGGGAGCGGCGCCGATGCTGGGCGACGGCGAAGCCGTGTTTTTCGCGTCCGTCGACCCGGCGTTTTGCTTCTCTGTGATGTTTCCGACCGAACCCGACCCAATAAAAAAAGTGGTTGAATTATCGGGCATCGGGCCGAATTACCGGGCGCTTTTCGAAGGCATTCTGAGAAATTGCAGAATATCAGCAGTGGCGGTCGACAAAGGTCAGACGCTCGACGCCGCATATCTGCTGGTCGAGTCTGAGGCGCGTGGGGAGCTCGAAATCCTTCCCGAAATACTTTATACGTTGGCGAAAGTTATGTTTGCGGGACTGGAGGAAGTCTCCATACAACTTGAGGACTGGAACGTTGCCATTGGACTGAAGCTGGATCCGCAGTTCAATGTGATCATGGCGTGGCGCGAAGGCATGCTCCTCCTAGGTATCGGAGAGACCGCGTCGTTCGGCAAAAAAGCCGTGGTATCCGTCGCCGTACCTCCGCCCGACGCGTCGCGCGTTCTCGCGCTGACATCGTCGCCGCGGATATTGGAGGTAAAGCCACCCGGTTTGGAGGAAACGTTGAGAGATTTGATCGAAAAATATCTGGCAAAACAAAATATGCCCGAAGCATTTCGGGATACGGCGTGGCTGGATAAAATAGGCCGTCTTGACTTCGCGCATTACCTCGGCGGCAACAGCGAAATAAATATAACTTTCAAGGAGTGATGGGTATGAAAATTTCAGTTTTGTCGGTAGCCATGGCGGTTTTGTTGGCGGCGTTTTCCAAAGCGGCGTGGGCGGCCGACGTTGCGCGGCCCGCGGCGATTTTCGAGACGTCGATGGGGAATTTTAAAATCGAACTCTTCAACGACCTGGCGCCCAAGACGTGCCGCAGTTTCATGGATTTGGCCGAACGGGGTTTCTACGACGGGATAATCTTTCACCGCGTGATAGACGATTTCATGATTCAAGGCGGAGACCCTACGGGCACCGGCATGGGCGGCCCCGGATACACGATACCCGACGAATTCGGCCCCGGCCTGACGCACGACTCCGAAGG
>JAISDQ010000053.1 GCA_031264605.1 Synergistaceae bacterium
CCGGTTTCGGCCTCGACTTGGGATACCACGGCCTCCGGCAGCGCCGTGCATCTCAATTTCGTCAGCGGCAGCAAGACTGCCGAGGTATTCATAAGCGACGACGCGGCGCTCACGATCGATAAACTGGCCGCTCGTATCAACAGCGTGTGCGGTGACTGGCTCCAGGCCATAGTGGAGACCGACGAGCCCGACGGAACCGACCCGTTTTTGGACCCGCTCGGCAACAGCGGCGATAACGCGGAGGGGGCCACGAAACGCCTGATCCTGCGCACCATGGACGGCGAGCCGTTCGCGGTATACGACGGACTGGGCAAAGGCAGCGGCGCGACAGCCACGCCGGCCGGCAGTTACGCGGCACAACTGGGCATCAGCACCGCCTTGGCCATAGAAAATAAACCTCTTTGGGATACCGCCGCCGATCAGCCTCTCACGGGCGGAGTGGGATATCCCAGTGACGGGGCCGGATTTTTCGAGGAGAACATGCCTGCCATCCTCAAGGTCACGGTCGGCGACCGCGAGTTCGAAGTCAAGATATGCAAGAACAACCGATATAACGGAAAGCTCGTGGCGGAGGCCATCAGGGATCAAGTCAACGAGCAGTACGGCGGAACCTTGCTGGGCGTCGGCTGGAGCGTATCACCGTCCGGCAACATTGAAGAAGACACTTACTCGGTATACGCTCTCTCGGGCGAACCGCTGCGCGTCGTGGACGCGGCCTACGGCGACCCGAGGTTCAGCGAGTACACCGGAGGCATAGCCACTCAGCTCGGTATCAACGCTGGCGTCACGGCGTCGACGCCGATGACGGACGCCGATAAGTTCGGCCCGGGGGTGATTCGCATAAGCACGCCCGGACATTCCATCGACATTCCCGTGCTCGCGAATGAGGATTTGCAGACGGTAGCGAACCGCATCCGCGATTATGCTGGAAGCTGGCTCGATGTCTCGTTCTCCGACAGCGATGTCGGCGGCACGAACGGTATAGTAAGGCTCTCGCTGGCCGCGAAAGACGGCTCCGCGGTCTCAATCTTCGACGTGAATGGCGACACCGCGTGGAACATGGGTCTCGACACGGGGCTTGTCGGCGCGGCTGATTTGAATAACTTCAATTTTTCCGCTATCGACCCAGATTCGACGCTGACGATAACCGTGAACGGCGCTTCCCATACAATAGATTTATGGGACTCCAATTCGGCGCCGCCTGGGCCTGCCGTGTCGAGCGTAGAGGAACTCGCGGACATGATAAACACCCGTTTCCAGGGGCAGGACATACGGGCCGAGGTATTGGTGACTAAGGACAACACCGGCGCGGTTATATCCAAGCGCCTAGCGCTGTGGTCGCCCAAGGGGTATAATTTCGCGTTGTCTGGTACGCCGGCGGCCGGCACGGGGGCAATACCCGACAGTTTAGGTTTTTCGGCGGCGTTGGGAAATATTGCGAGCGATACTCATGGGAACACGGGCCAGCCGTTCAACCAAAACGTGACGTACCGTACGGGAAACAACACGTACAACATTGATTTCTTCGGCGTCATGGATAATTTGATAAACACGGTGGAGGGCGGCAACGTCGACGGGCTGAGCGACACGATAATATCGCAGCTCGACAGTTGGCTCTCCACGCTGCTTAAATGCAGGGCGCAGGACGGGGCGCTCACCAACCGGTACGACACGGCGGTGTATCGCATGACGTCGAACAACACGAACTACACCGATCTCTACACCCAGACGGTTGGTATAGACCTCGCGGAGGCGTTCACCAATTTCGAGATGGCGTCGAGCGTCTATCAGGCGAGTCTTGCCGCCATAGCGCAGATGCTTCAGCCGAGCCTGCTGAATTTTCTGTCGTGAATCCAAATGATTTTCAGTAAAGGTTATTCAATATTCAAGGAGGAATATAGATGATCAAGTTGACGTCCACACGATTCGGAGAGCTGGAGATAGACGACGGGGACGTGATTCAGTTCCCGCTCGGGATCCCCGGTTTCGAGGATAAGCGCCGGTGGGTACTGATCGGCGACGAAGATAACGCGATCATGTGGATGCACAGCACCGAGGACGAAGCGCTCGCCCTGCCGGTCGCCGCGCCCGACTCGGTGAAAAGCGACTATAACGCTCAGATACCGCGCGAATCCCTGGAGCCGATAGGCGACGTCCGGGAGGGCGACGTGGCCATCCTGATAGTTGTGACCATTCCGCCGGACCGTCCGTGGGACATGACGGCGAACCTCAAAGCGCCGATAGTGGTGAACAGGGCCGATCGTGTCGCGATGCAGACCATAGCGTTGAACGACGATTACGATTTCAGGTATCCGGTACTCGAGGAGAGAACCAGAAATTCGATGCGCGAACAGGCGACGGCTTCGAAAGGCGCCGGCGGCTAATTATGCTTGTGCTGAGCAGAAAGCCCGGCGAAGCGCTCCGTATCGGAGAGGAAGTCGAGATAACGGTCGTCGAGGTGAAGGGCGACATGGTACGTCTGGGTATTCAGGCCCCGCGCGACGTTCAGGTCTGGCGCAAGGAGCTGTGGGAAGCGATAGTGGCCGAGAACATCAAGGCGGCCGAGGAAGCCGCCGGCGCAGCTCCGGCGATACCGGTCATTCCGGTGAAGGCCGGCGTGTCCGACCTTCTGGCGAATAAAAAGAAGAAATGAGGTCCGGCGATGGCCAAGGAACTCCACCGCGCTCCTGACAGTCTGTCGGTATGGCGGAGCAACATCAAGGAACTCGGGTCCCGTCAGCCTAAGCTGGCCGAGATGCTGGGCGCTTACGTCGAAAAACACGGTCATGCCTTCGAGCATTACGAGAACGTCACCCCCGCCGGAAAATGGGTGGAAGGCCTTGCCGACGAGCCGTTTTTCGAGCGGAACGGCGAACCAAAGTTCAACTGGAGCAGAAAAAAACGCGAGGACAGAAACAAACCGGTATTTATCCTGTACGGCGTCGGAACGCCCCCTTATCTCTTCAAAGCCATACGCGCCCTGCCGGAAGCGGCGCTCGCGATGATAGTGGCCGAGCCCAGCATAGCCCTTTTGGCGTATACGCTTCACATGACCCACGTATATCAGGCGGCCCCCGAAAAATGCCGTATCGTCTTTCTGATCGAGGGCCAGGCCGAGGGGGATACCGAGAAAGAAAGGCGGGATTCGGCTTTCCTCAACACTCAAATTTTACGCGAGGAATGCCTGGGCACGTCGCTGAGGCCCATAGGGCTTTTTTCCGCCGCGCTCTCCGTGATGTCGGCCCACGACGGCGAACTCGCGGTCTGGAAGGACCAATTTTCCCGACTGGGCGAGGGCGTCAGGGAATGGATATCGGTGATGCTGGCGTATCTTGGCAACTCGGCGGAGGATACGCTGCTCGGTTTTCGTCAGATAGCCCTGATGTCGCCTCAGATAACTTTCGGGCCGAGATTGGAGCCGCTGTTCAAAAAATTTGCCGGGCGCCCGGCGGTGTGCGTGGCGGCGGGTCCTTCTCTGGACAAGAATTTCATGCTGCTCAGGGATATTCAGGACAAGTGCGTCATCATCGCGGCGGACGCCGTGTTGGGAAAATTGCTCCGAAACGGCATAAAACCGCATATAGTGACTTCGCTCGAACGGGTCATAGCGACGTACAGGCTGTTCTTTTCGGGCGTCGTCGAGGAATTTCGCGATGAGTGCCGCGATATACTGCTGGTGGCTCAAAGCCTCTGCGTACCTTGGACTTCGGGACGGTGGCCCGGCCCGTGCTGTCTGGTTTACAAGGAAGAGGTAGTTTTGGACGCGTGGTTTGCGGGAGGCGTCCTGGGCGGTCCCGGGCTCACCTCGGGAATATCGGTCGCGCACATGAATTATTCCCTTGCGCACTACATCGGGGCCTCATCAATAGCGATCATCGGCCAGGATCTGGCTTTCAGCGAGGACGGGGCGTCGCACGCCGGAAGCGTCGCGGGTTCCAACAAGGCGGACAGAACCGGCGCGATCGAAATCCCCGGCGCTCTCGGCGGGACGGTCAAAACGAGGAGGACGTGGATATCCTTTCTGCGTTTTCTGGAGACGCTCGTTTTCAGCTCGGGGATTCCCACGTCCGACTGCACCGAGGGCGGCGCTCTCATAGCGGGAACTGCGGTGGAACCGTTCGCGGATTTCATAGAGGAAAAAATCCTGAAACAAACGCCCATCGAGGCCCGTCCGGCGGAAGTCATAAGGACGGGAAGCAAAGAGACGAAATTCGGCGAGATAAGAACTCGCGTCTTAGCGAGCCTCAAAAAACAATATGCCAGCCTGGATACCATTTCCCAAGGTCTCGACGACGTCGAACGGATGATGAAGAGCACGGCGGCGCCCGGCCTGGATCAGGCGAGGCGCATAGAGTACGCCGCCAGAACCGGCAATAAAATAGACGAAATCCACGCGTCGAGCCCCGTTTTCGATTTCATAGGACAGAGCTACACCAGGCTGGCGACGATGGAACTCGCGCTGACGCGTTCGCTGGACGACGTGGAGACCGTCGAACGGTGGTATCTGATGCATAAGGAAGTGGTCGATTCCCACAGGGCGGCGGTGTCTTTCATCCGCAGGTGGATATCGTACGCGGAACGCGCCGTCGCCCATTGGGGCGCGGGCGGTCTGGAATTCGGGCCTTTGGACGCCGAAGAGGCGTGGAAAAAAGCGTCCGGGCTGTTCGCCGAATTGGAGGAAGCCGAGGGAGACCGCGCGGCCGCGATATGTCTGGAACTCGACAACGTGATGATGCGGTGCGATCCGATCCGCCTCGGATGGCCGGGGCGCGTGCTTTGGGCATATGCGGCGCTGCTCCTGAAAAACGAGGGCCGCGCGGCTCTCGCCACGAGTTTCATGGACGCGGCCGCCGCCGATTTCGACGGCAAGGAGATGCCGCTGGACGATATGGCCGCTTTCTTCAAAGATTACGCCAGGGTGCTCATGGGACACGACCTCACCCACCAGCCCAACCCGTTCAAGGCGGAGCAGATGCTGGCGAACGCCGTGGAAGCGGGCGGCGGCGCCGACGACGAGGCGCGGGAGATATTGTCCGAGCTTCTCGACACGGAAGTATCGTATCAGTCCATCATTGACGACGCAGCCAGGCTCAAGCGGGGAGAGAGAACCTCGGCGTGGCTGGCGGACCGCGCCGCCGCGCAGAGACAATTGTTCGACGGCGATCTCAAACGCGCGCTCATGTCCGTCTGGAACGCGATCAACAAACACTGGCGGGCCGTCCCGGGCTGGGCAGCCAGCCACCTCGACTGGCTCGTGAAGACGATGGACAAATGCCTCGAAACCGACGACCGCCTGCTGCTCGAAACCATCGGGAAAATAGCGGACGGCATAGCGTCAAGTACCGATCTGATAAGCGGAGTACCCATCAAATACCCGCGGCGGATAGTTGAATTGCTGATCGAGCACGGTCTAAAGGCCAATGTGACTCCCGCCGATGAAGAACCCAAGGAAAAACCGGCCGCCGCCGAAGTCGGCGCGAGCGCGTGACGGTGTCGAGGCGTCCGCGGCAAGCGCCTCGACACGCGGAAAGGAACTGACCGCGCCAAACGATCAAATCAGTGAAAGTATGGTTTTTTCGTCCAGTCCTGTGTATTTCTTTATTTTTTCAACG
>JAISDQ010000056.1 GCA_031264605.1 Synergistaceae bacterium
CCTCTGGATTCCCTCTCGGCCCGCGCCGCGCTCCGCGCGCCGTCATTCAAACCCGCCGGATTTTCCTGTACCGACGTACGCGCTAACGTCTCACTGAAAAACGGCGCCTATATCGACGCGGATTTCCTTGGCAATATGCAAGGGGCCCCTATGAAAGGCAGGGGCGTCGTTTCGCTGGCGGACGCGATGAACGTGAGCGCCGACATTTCGATCCCGAAGATAGCCGCCGAATCCCTGCACAAAAACTTTCCGCAGCTGAAGGACTGGAAAGTCACCGGAAACGCTGGCGTAAAACTGGGAATAAACGGCCCAGCATCAGCGCTCAGGTACGTTTCATCAATTTCTTCAGAGAGCATCAATATCATGGAAAATTATCAATTATCCTCAATCGCGGCCGAAATATCTTACGCTGGGGATAGTTTGTCGATAAAATCGTCGGAGGCGAAATGGGGCGGAACCACTATAAAAGCGGATGGAAATTTGAAATTACCGGCGAACGCGCCGGCGCAGTTCGCGTTGAAGGGGAGCGTATCCGGTTTGGATATCGCGAATTTAAGCGGTTTCGCCCCCGCCATAAAAGAATATAAACTGGGCGGGACGGCGTCGGGCTCATGGTCGCTGGCGGGCGACTCGAAAACCCCGCTCGCGAACGGCGAGGTAAGTATCCCCGCTTTTATGGCAGGCAAAAAGGCGTTGCTTGCGGATGTGAAAGCTTCCATATCATACGTTCACCCTCAAATTAACATCTCGAAGCTCGCTTTTAAAGTCGACGGTTCACCGGTGACGGCTTCCGGTTTCGCCACGCTGCCTTCCGAAAAATCCCCATTTGCCTGCAATATAAAGGGTACGTTTGCGGAAATAAATCCTTCATTATTTGCCGATTTCGGCGTTCCAAATGACGTATCGGGAAAATTGGCCGGCGATATCAGAGTTTGGAAAACGGACGAAGCCGCGTCGTCGGTCAGGATATTCCTCAAAAACGCGCTTTTGAATTACGGAGAAAAAGTTCATTTGTCCGACATCAACGGTACGGTAACGTACAGTGGGGGAGACCTTTCTTTCGACAGACTGAGGACGAATATAAATACGGGAAATATCAGCCTCACCGGGGTGGTTCGAAACGCGGCTTCCTATGAAAAACCGTCCGCGCTTCCGCTCGATCTTGCCGTGACGATCACGAGCGCCGATATCGACCGCGCCGCCCGCATTTTCGATCCCATGTCCAAAGGGTTCCAGGGAACGGCCAGCGGTCTCGTCTCAATAAAGGGGAATCTCGCCTCGCCGAGAATATCCGCCGAGGGGACGCTTAGAGGGGTACGGGCTTTCGGTTTTTTCCTGCCCGCCGTCGATTTACGGGACATAAAGGGAGATAAAAACCGAATCGAGTTTCCCAACGTCCGCGCATCAGTGGGCAGGGGATCGATAAACGCCGTGGGGAGCGTCGATTTGTCCGACGATTGGAAGCTCTCCATCGACGCGAAGGGAACGAACGTGGATATCAGAGCGCTGACTTCTCCGCTGGAACGTGACGTGAGGCGCGGGATAACCGGCGCGCTCGATTTCGATTTCAAAGGAGGAGGCCCGATAAAGGCGTTCCAGGGTAAGGGATGGGGAAAAATCCCGTCTCTGACGGCTTTTGGCCTTAAGGCTGAGAACGTCGAAGCGGATTTTTCGGTAAACGAAGGATTTGGCATCGTCGAAGATTCCTCGGCAAACGCTTATGGCGGGGAAATAAAGGTCCAGTTTGTAAAGGATTTCAACAATACGGACTGGGGCGGCACCTTGCAGATAAAAAGCGCCGATATAGCGCCGGCGTTCAAAGACTTCACGCCGGACTCGGAAGGTTCGGTAACGGGCACGGCGAATTTCACGATGAGATTCAGCGGTGATTCTAAGAGAACGAGCATGAAGGACGGCAGCGGGATACTCGATGTCTATGACGGGGAAATCTCAGGCTTCGAAGGGGCGCAGAAAATATCCGAAATGTTCGGAGGCAAGCCTTTGAGATATAACTCCGGACATTTCACTTTCAGTCTCGACGGCAAAACTGTAAACATCATACCCGGCAGCAGGATTACCGCGCCGAAAGAGGATCAGATTTACAAATACGTCATGTTCGACGGCAATGTGACGACTGATCTTGAAATGAACGTCAATTGCGACGGCAACGTAAACCTGAGAGCCCTTAACGCTTTCGTCTCCGGGTTGCAGGGCGTACTTTCGACCGCCGTCGAAAATGGCGAGTTCGGCGACTCGAAGGAAATGCTCAGAAATTTCCTTGGGAATGCCATAACGGGTTACACGAGAGACGAATTTCGCGGCGTCGCCTTGAAGGTCAAGGGCAAGCCGGGAGAACTCGCGTTCTCGGATATTTCGATAGCGTCTTCGGTAAAAATGGATACGCTTCCTGACGTCCTGAAAAAGAAAACCAACGACGGCATCAAAGAAGAAGCGGGCGTCAAGATCACCATCGAAATTCCGGTTGGTCCGGGAGGAGACGGAAAATCTCCCAACAGTGTCGGGAAGCAGCTCGGCGGACAAATTCTGGATCAGGTGATAAAAGGCTTGGTATTCGAGGACGAATGAGCGTCAGTCTCTATCGGGAATCGCCGCGATATGTCCTTTGGGTGTGCGCCATATTTCCCAGGGAATTCCGTACAAACCCGCTAAAATGTCTCGATCGGCCTGGGCGGCGGGCATATCTCCAAAAATGCGCCCGTTTTTAAGCAGAATGAGCCGGTCGGAATGATTCAGCGCCATGTTTACGTCGTGCATCGAAACGATCAATAATTTGCCCGAGTCCGCCAGTTCTTTTATAACATCGGCGACGGCGAAGGCGTGTCCCGGATCGAGGGAAGACATCGGTTCATCCAGCAGGATAACGGGCGTATCCTGCGCAAGGCTCCTCGCCAACGCGACCGTCGCCGCCTCCCCTCCCGACAGGCTGGCCATGATCCTGCCCTCGAACCCCGATAAACCCGTCCGAATAATGGCGTCACGCGCGATTTCGAAATCTCGTTTTGTGTAAGCGCCGAATATTTCAAGATGGGGATACCGTCCCATCACGACCGTTTCGAGAACGGTGAAAGAAGAGTGAGATGCCGTGTTTTGCGGCATGTAAGCGAACGTGAGCGCCTGTTTTTTTCGGTTATGCGGGGAAATATCGCGGCCCCGGAAAGAGACGCTCCCGGAAACCTTTCCGCATAAACCGAGAATGGTCTTGATGAGCGTGCTTTTCCCGCAACCGTTGGGGCCCAGCAGCACCAGCACCTCGCCCGTGCCCGCGCCGAAAGAAATTTCGTGCAGGATGCGCGTTCCTTGAATATCGACCGAAACTTTTTCGACTGAAAGCACGGCTATTTTCGCTTCCAAAGGATAAAGCAGAAAATAGGGCCGCCCACCAGGACGGTCAGAACGCCGGCTGGCATTTCGTTCCACGTTTTTGCCGCGGTGTCGGCGGCGGACAGCAGGGCCGCCCCGCCCAGGAGGGACGTCATGAGCAGGCCGCGATGAGCCGGTCCAAAGAGTGAGCGCAAAAAATGCGGTACAATGAGCCCTACGAAACCTATCACTCCGAATCTGCTCACAACGAACGATACGGCGAGGGATGTTCCCGCGAGGAGGATCGTTCTCGCCGCCGTAACATTTATACCCAGCGAGGCGGCGTCGGATTCAGACGCGAAAATATCCAGTTCATTGTAATAAATCAGGCAAAGCGACAAAACGACGAGCAACGACATCAAAAGCGGAATGACATCATGCCAGCCGGCGGCGGAAAAACTTCCCATCAGCCAGATTACGATGGCGGAGACTTTGTCTCCCGCGACGGCTTTCATCAAGGTCATTCCGGCGCCGAAAATGTTGCCCACTATCACTCCCGCGAGAATGATCCCGGAGAGGTCGGATTGGGCGCCGCGCCAGCCTATAAAAAGGACGGCCGCGAGCGAGACGGCGCAGCCGAGAAAAGCCGCCGGGGTTATCCAGCCGTGACCGACCAAAATGGCGCAGGAAGCGCCGAAAGCCGCGCCGCTCGATACCCCGAGAGTGTACGGTTCCGCGAGAGGATTTTTCAGGACAGCCTGAAAAATAACGCCGCCTGCCGCAAGTACCGCGCCCGATATGCAGGAAACGATCACGCGCGGCATCCTTATCCTCCACACGACTCCGTGTTTGAATGCCTCGCCGGGGTGCGCCAGAGGGCCGAGCGTCAATACGTCGAACATCTCCGCGAACGACATCCTGACGTCGCCGAAATAAAGACCGCAGAGAATCGCCGCGGCAAGCGCGCAGGCGGCGCCGGCATAACCGAGCGACAGGGGAAAACGTCCTGAAGGCCGCATCATTTGATCGGAGAAGCCGTTATTTCCCCGTATATGGAATTTGTCACGCGTATCACTTCTGAAATATCCACTCCGTTCCACGCGGCATAGAGCGCCGAACCGCCGGCGCCGACGCCTTCCTTGACGTATCCGTCCTCGTAATCTCTCAGGCCCTTGAAGGGCGAGGATGAGAAGTCGAACGGGGCCGCGTAAACTTCCGCTTCAAGCGCCGAGGCGAGGGAAGCGAATGAAGACGAAGGATCGCCCGCAATATATTTGGTCGTGGCGACCGTGATGGGGCGATCATCGCCAAGCGCCCTGAGACAAGCCGCCACGGCGAGCATTTGAGTGCCTCCGGCGAGAATGACCTGCGTTTCATTATGTGAGCCTGTAATGAATCCCAATACAGCGGATTGCATGGGGTCGCCGAGTTCCTCCAGCGCTTTCAGAGGATATCCTCTTAAATCGCCCATTTTTATGCCGGCGCGCGCCGACGCGTCGGTCCAAACTTTTTCTTTCTGCCGGATCGGGTTTACCCTCGATGCGGACGATACCATCACGTCATGCCCTAAAGCTCTCAGCACGAGAAGCGCTGTGGTCGTTCCGCCCGGAATGCTCTCGGCCAGCATGACTTTTTCCCCGCGCCGCGTGCAATTCCGCGCCAGGAGGCGCGCGCGCTCGAATATTTTTCGCGCGTCCGGGACGGACGGGCACTTGCGCGGGTCTTTCCCTCCCTGCGCCCCAAGTTCCACATAGGGAGGTTCGGGTGGGATAATGGAACCGGCGCGGACTATCGCGACGGGTATATCCGCGCTCACGACCGCGGCCCGCGTTATGACGGCCGGAGTGGGATGCCCTTCGGGGTCCATCGGGAAACAGTCGATGGCGGATGGGCGTCCGAAACGAATCACGTCTGCATCTGCCGCCGACGTGAGGGGCAATGCCTCGGCGTTCGCCCCGGCAGCGGAAATTCCGGGCTCGGCGGCTAAATCCGTGTTGCTGATGAAAAGGAAGAACATCTGAAGCACCTCGTTTTTTTAATTTTAATTTCCGCCAACCCCTTGCTTTTTTCGCGGCGGGGTTTAGAATCTAGCGACGAATGGGTTTTTGAAATACCCACGTATTATAACAAAAAATACGGAGACGGGTGATTGGCAATGGCGCGAATGGCACCGACGAGAGGCAATCTCGTAAAACTTCAGAAATCGCTCTCGCAGGCTACTAGCGGCCACGACCTGTTGGAGCAGAAAAGACAGGTTTTAATGCTGGAATTGGTCCGTCATATCGATTCGGCTCGCGACCTCCAGCACGACGTCATAAAGATTTTCGGCGATTCTTACGCGGCCCTGCAAAAGGCGAATATATCGCTTGGGATAGATACCGTGGAGGATATCGCGGGAAGCGTGCCCATAACCGACGAAATAGTGGTGCGCCTGCGTTCGGTAATGGGGGTCGAGATCCCTGATATCGACGAAATAGACGCTTCCGTGAAGCCCAGCTACTCATTCCTCAGCTCCACGGGCGCGATGGACGACGCCTATCTTTCATTCAGAAAAGTCCTTGCCACGCTCGTAAAGCTCGCCGAGGTGGAGACCAGCGTATATCGCCTTGCCGTGCAGATAAGGCGCACGCACAGGCGGGTCAATGCGCTCGAAAAAGTGGTGATTCCGGCGAACAGGCGCGAACGCGCTTTTATCGACGGCGTGCTCGAGGAAGGGGAACGGGAGGACTTTGTGCGCATGAAGATAGCCAAAGGCAACAGAGAGAAACGCGAAGCGGCGAAATCGGAAGCGGAGGCCGTATAATCCGCGCCTCGCGGCGACCCTCTGGCCGATTGCCGCGCGGCGCTGTTCATTAATGAGGCGCGCGAGGCCGGAGCCGGCGAGGGAAACGCGTGATAACTGGCGTGAAGAATGGTTTAGTGATAATATTCATCAATGAAAAGACAAAAGGGGGGCGAGCGTTTGAGATTGGGAGGAAAATGCGGAAAAACGGGACGCGTCTGCGCCGCGCTCCTTGCCGCGGTATTTTTGACGCTCATCGTCAGTGTCGCGTCGCTGCCCCCCGATAAATTTTTCGCCGGGATGCCGCCGCAGAACAGGGTGGACGGTCTCATTCGCGTGCTCAAGATAATCGACGGGACTAATAATCGCGTAGAGGAGACGGTTACGCCCGTCCTGCGTTCCCCGGTCGCGTTCGCGTGGCCCGGTTCAGGGCATTGTACGGATATTTCGCCTGTTTCCCCAGCCGGCGAACGGGAGCCCACGTATGATTTCGCCGTGTCGCAGCGGCGGCGCGCCGACGGCGTCGATACGGTCGCGAGAGAATAAGCCTCCGCGGACGCCGGCGTGCCGCCGCGCTCACTTCACAGGACATATCGCCGTGCGGCGGTATTCGGTCTCGCTGTATCTTACTTTTGAGAAAAGCGAAGCGTTTTGGAACATAAGGAGGTCTGGCATGGCTCTGCCGCATGTGGGACTTGATATACGGGGAAATTTCCGGGGGCGCCGCGGTAAAACGCGGCGGGTTTACCGGATGTGGCTGAACGCCGAGTGTAACATCATACGTGATTTAGACGCGCCGAAGATGTTTTACGCGGCGGCGAGGGAGGAATAAGCATGAGCGCATTGCAGGAAGTCCTGACGGTTCTTCTGGGGGCTGAGAGCGAGGCCAAACGCATAGTCGAGGACGCGAAAAACGACTCGGTGGGCATCATCAAGACGACGCAGGAAATATTTCTTCCTGACCGCGAAAGCCGCATGGCCACGACGAGAGAACAGGCCAAGGGCCTTATGGAGAACGCTCTGCTGTCCGCGCAGACCGAGGCAAAGCAGATACTCGACCTTGGCCGCGAGGAACGCGAACGCGTGCTCAAGCGTTTTGACGAAAACGTGGACACCGTGATCGCGGCCGTGCTGGCCGAGACGGTGGACAAGATGCTGTCCGGAGGCGAATAGATTTGTCCTGGTCGTCCAGAGGGGAATGTATGGCGGTGGGCGTCAAGGCTCATGTACTCTACAGCCAGCTTCTGGCGGACGACGACTATTGGGACTTGCTCTCGAGCGATACGGTCACCGAGATAAAACAGAAATTGGAAACTACCGCGTACGGGGAATTTTTCGAGACTCTTCCCGCCGAAACGCACAGGCACGATCTCGAATCGGCCATCCATACCGTGCTGCTCGCCCAGGCGGAGAGTTTTCTCTTTCACATGTCGAGCCCCCGCGATAAATTTTTCAAAACCCTGATGTACCAATACGAAGCGGACGACCTCAAGAGCGTTTTCCGCCACATCGCCTCCGGACGGACGGACAGGGAAAATCTGAGACGAAGGCTCAACGCGTCGAAACATTCGATGGTCTCGTACGACAATATGCTCTCCGCGAGGGATTTCTCGGAAGTCTCGGATGTCATCAGGAATACCCCTTACTCCAGAAGCCTGGAGGAGTCTCTGCGGCGTCTGCATTCAGGTGAGGAACGCAGTATGTTCCCTCTCGAAATGGCCCTCGATATGTTCGTGGAGTCGTCGCAGATCAAAGCGTTGAAAAAACTCGAACCGGACGAACGGAACAGGCTTCTGCCCATATTTGGGGTCAGGGTTGACCTGAACAACATCTATATACTGTACAGGGCTCTCGTGTATTACAGCCTGACGCCGGAAGAAACGCTGAACAGGCTTCTGCCGTCGAGATACCGGGTTACGATGCCCGTATTGCGCGAACTCGTGCGCGCCGAGTCGAGTTCGCGGCTGACGGAGATGCTGAAGGACAGATTCCCGGCATACGCGGAACTCATATCCTCCGCGCTCGACGATAAAAATCCCGAACTCGCCCTCGAGAGCAAAATAAGAAGATACGTGTACACCCAGGCAAAACATGTTTTCGATAACGGCCCTCCGGGTTTTCACACGGCGGTGAGTTATTATATATTGAAGCAATTTGAGATAACCGACCTGACAAGAATCATAGAATACGTCCGTTACGCTCATGACAGGCGCAGCGCGGCCGCTTATCTCACAAAACCTATCACCGTTACGGGAGGTGAACAGGAATGGCAGTAATGAAAATGGTCGCTGTGACCATGGTCGGGCCGCACGAGGAAATGGAACCGGTCGCGAGGCAGATGGTACTTTCGGGAGGGTTTCAGCCTCTGCCGCTCGATTTTTTGATAAACGACCGGAATCTGCGCTCCAAGATAACGACGGAGAGCGAAAATCCGTACGACGAGCTTTTGAACAAGATGTCGGCCGTATGGAAAGCGGCGGGAGAAAACGTTCCCGACCCCGAACCGACGCCGTTCGACTCGGGATTCAGCTTCCACAAGGCGCGGCGTCTCGTGGATGAAACGGCCGGCCAACTGGAGGAATGGAACAAGCGCAGGGAGACCCTGACGGAGGAACTCGAACAGCTCGAGGCGACCAAAGTATACGTCCAGGCGCTCACGGCGCTGAAAATGAAACCGCGCGAGATGTCGGAGACCCAATTTGCGGTCGTGTATTTCGGCCGGATGTCGGAGGACAGTTTCAACCGGCTGGAGGAGACGACGCTCGACGCGCCCTTGTTGGCCATCGAATTGTCGCGCGCGAACGGCAACGCGTGGGTCTTGATATTTACCGTTCTCGGTTACAGGGACGGAGCCCGGAAGATTTTGGACGCGGTGTATTTCAAGGAGTATTCGCTTGCCGAAATATCGAACCGCATGTCGGAAGACGATCCTCTGGGGCAGGTTGAGTACGGCATCGACTCTCACAAAAGCTCGATCAAGGGCCTGGAGGACGCGGCTTCCAACGTTCTGAAGGAGCGCAGGGCGGAATTCGAGAATCTTTACTCCAGGCTGTATACGATGCAGAGAGTTTACGACCTGTGCAAAGGCCGCGGCGAAATAGGCGGCATGTACGTCCTTTCGGGCTGGATACCGGAGGACACGTTCGCGAAGATAAAGGAAAAAATCGAACGCGACGCCCCGAGGACGTCCATAACGGTCGAGCAGGTCAAAAACATCGCGACTTCCGGGGTGCGCATACCGACCATGCTCCGAAACAACAGGGTGGTGCGCGCTTTTCAGGACGTGGTGGCCCTTTACAGCGTGCCGTCATACGGGGAAGTGGATCCGTCGCCCTTCGTCGCGCTCACGTTCATACTCTTTTTCGGGTTCATGTTCGGGGACGCGGGGCACGGCGTGCTTCTGTGGCTTGGCGCGACGTACCTGGGCAAAAAGAAGATCCTCAACGCGTCCCTGGCGTATGTGATGAAGTGCGCGTCGTGCAGCTCGGTAGTGTTCGGCCTTCTTTACGGCAGCGTCATGGGCGTGGAGGGAGTTTTGCCCGCGCTGTGGCTCTCCCCGATGCGCTCTCCCGGCAAATTGTTCAGCGTCGCCATAGTTTGCGGGATTGTCATGATAAGCGTCGGAATGATACTCAACATGGTCGTCAGGTACCGCGAACGCGATTTCGGGCGGCTGCTGTTCGACGGACAGGGACTCGCCGGGCTCTTCGTCTATTGGGGGGCGGCCATAGGCATATTCGTCGGCGTTTCCGGCGAACAGACGCCGTTCCCGCTGTCGTGGCTGTGGTACGTCATAGCGGCTGTTCTGCTGCTCACGCTGTTCCGGGACACTCTGGCGCGCAGCATCCTGCATCAGCATGTGGAACAGGAGGGCAAGGCCCTCCAGATGTTCGAGGTGCTGCACAATCTGATGAACTATTTCACGAACACCGCTTCTTTCGTGAGGCTCGCGGCGTTCGCCTTGACCCACGTCGCCATGTCCTTCGCGGTCATGACGATTTCCGATATGCTGGGAAATTTGCCCGGAGGGATGCTTTTAAGGGTATTGATGCTCATATTGGGAAATATCTTCATCGTGGGAGTGGAGAGCCTGATAGTCTTTATCCAGGTGCTCCGGCTCGAGTATTACGAGTTCTTCGGGAAGTTCTACAGGGGCGGGGGGAACGTGTTCAAGCCGGTCACATGGCGTAAAGACCGGTCTTTGCTGAAGTCGTGAGCGACTCAAAAAACTGGCTCGTCTATAAATTTAACTAACAAGAGGTGAAGTTGGTATGTTTGGATTGATATTGAGCTGTGTCGCAGTATTTGGCACCATAACCGCCGGAATCGCGATGCGCAGGGCCGGCTTCAGGGGATCGAAAAGAATGTTGGCCTGCGTCATGGCCCTTTCCTTCGGTATACTGCTCCTGGGCGCCGCCTCTAATCTGGCCGCGGCCGTACCGGCGGCGTCGGCCGCCGACTCGGACGCCGGTGAATCCGAGGCCAAAGTGGCGACCTCGGACGCCGGATACGGTATGGGTTTCATAGGAATGGCTCTCGCGACCGGCCTAGCGTGCATCGGCGCCGGAATAGCGGTGGGAAGCGTCGGTTCGGCCGCTATCGGCCTCGTCGGCGAACAGCCCGGCGCTATCGGAACTACGTTGATATACGTCGGCCTGGCTGAGGGCGTCGCTATATACGGCATAGTGATTTCGATGCTCATTTTCAGCAAGTTGGCGTGATTGGAGGCCGGCCGTGAAAGCGTTCCTCATCAGCGACAATCACGATACGCTTGTCGGGGTGAGACTCGCCGGCATCGAAGGCGTGGTCGCGCACGGTTATGAGGAAGCGTCGGAAGCCATGGCTTCGGCGCTCAAAAGACGGGATGTGGCGATACTCGCCGTCACCGAAAAAATATCCGAACTGCTGCCGGAAACGATACAGCGCCTCAGGGAACAGGGAGAACTGCCGATTGTCATCGAGATACCCGACAGGCACGGCACGAAACGCAGTCCCGACTTCCTCACCAGATACGTGCGGGACGCGATTGGGGTGAAAATGGAATGAACGAGGTCTCTAACGAAAAAATTTCGGCTCTGCAAAAGATAATATTGGAGCAGGCCAACCAACAGCGGGAAGCGCTGGCGTCGGACGCGCGAAAAGACGCGGACGCGTGGCTTTCGAGGGAAATGGCGAAACTGGAGCGCGAGACGAACGCTGTGCTGGAGGATGCCAAATCGAGGGCCGAGGACATTCACAGGCGTCAGATACTCTCGGCGGAGAGGGAAAAATCCACGGAAATGTTAAGACAGCAGAACAGGCTGCTGGGAGAAGCTCTGAAGAAATTTCAGGACGGCCTCGTGCGCCTGAGGGACCGCGGCGACTACGACGCGATCCTGACCGGCCTCGCGTCGGAAGCGATACGCTCTCTGACCGGGGAACCCGGAGGAGAACAGGGGACGTTCAAACTGAGGCTCGCGTCGCTCGACGCCTCCCGGGGAGAGAAGGTGGCCGGAGCCGTCTCGAAGAAAAACCCGCGCTCCAAAATGGTTTTCGAGCATGACCCCGCCCCCATAATCGGCGGCTGCTGGGTGATCAGCGAGGATGGACGCCGGCAGATAAACGCGGATTGGCAGTCGCGCACGCAGGAGATGGCCGACGTCATCGCCGACCGGCTTCTGTCTCTTCTTTAAGGGGGGAGCCGGGTTTGAACAGAGTCGGTTACGTTTCGATGATAAACGGTCCCGTCATACGCGCGACGGGAATGAAGGATTTCGGAATGCGCGAGATGGTGCACGTCGGGAAATTGCGCCTCTTGGGCGAGATAATCCGCATGGACGGGGACGAGGCCACCGTGCAGATATACGAGGAAACGCAGGGAATGAAGGTGGGCGAGGTAATAGAAGGTTCCGGCGAAGCCCTGTCGGTATCGCTCGGCCCCGGCCTCATCGGAGGTTTCTTCGACGGCATAGGACGCCCGCTTTCCGCCCTCCTTGAAAAAGAGGGCCGGTACATAACGCCCGGCATCGAGACGCCGATGATATCGCCGGATAAAATGTGGGACTTCACTCCGGCGGCTGGCATCGGGGACATGGTCTCGTCGGGAACTCTCCTGGGCACGGTGCAGGAGACAAGTTTACTGTTGCACCGCATAATCTGCCCGCCGGACGTCGAGGGGGAAATCGTCTGGATAACGCCGCAGGCGAAGGTATCGAGCGGCGGTATGGTCGCTAAAGTGAAAAACGCGCTTGGCCGCGCGATCGATGTACCTATGACCCAGCGGTGGCCGGTGCGCTTGCCGAGGCCATACCGGGACAGACTGCGCCCAAACGAACCCCTGGTAACGGGACAGCGCGTGATAGACGGGCTGTTTCCGCTCGCCAAGGGCGGCACGGCGGCGATACCGGGCGGTTTCGGAACCGGCAAGACCGTCACTCAGCACCAGTTGGCGAAATGGAGCGAGGCTCAGGTCGTCGTTTATATAGGATGCGGCGAGCGCGGCAACGAGATGACCGACGTTCTGGAACAGTTTCCCGTATTGGAGGATCCCCGCTCCGGACGTCCCCTCATGGAGCGCACCATCCTCATAGCCAATACGTCCAACATGCCGGTCGCGGCAAGGGAAGCGTCGATATATACCGGCATAACCATAGCCGAATATTTCCGCGACATGGGTTACGACGTGGCGCTGATGGCGGATTCGACCAGCCGTTGGGCGGAAGCTCTGCGCGAGATATCAGGACGCCTGGAAGAAATTCCGGCGGAAGAGGGATTCCCGGCTTACCTGCCGTCGCGGCTGGCGGAATTTTACGAACGCGCCGGGCGCGCGGTCACCCAATCCGGCGAAAACGGCAGCGTGTCGATAATAGGCGCCGTCTCCCCGCCCGGAGGGGACTTCACGGAGCCTGTGACACGGCATACCAAGCGCTTTATCAGATGTTTCTGGGGACTCGACAAGAACCTCGCGAACGCGAGGCATTTCCCGGCGATATCATGGACCGAATCGTACAGCGAGTACGCCGGCGAGGTCGAAAACTGGTTCCAGGCAAACGTGGATCCGCGATGGGGCGAACTCAGGGAAAAGGCGCGAGCCATCCTCCTGGAGGATGAGAAAATCCAGCAGGTGATAAGGCTGGTGGGCGAGGACGTGCTCCCCGACGACCAGAGACTCGTGAACTATACCGCGTTCCTCGTTAAAAACGGTTATCTGCAGCAGGCGGCTTTCGGCGCGGATTCGTATTCCCCGCCGGAGAAGGGTTTTGCCATACTCGAGATGATACTGCATTTCTACGACAGGGGGCTCGAACTGGTCAAACAGGGCGTGCCGATATCGCTGATAAAGGGCAGCGACGCGGTGGAGGACATCACTCATTTGAAAGAATTCGCCGCCGACGAAAAATCGTCCTTCGAACGGGCCAGGAAAAAGCTGGATAATCACCTCAACAGGGTCGGGGTCGAACGTACCCGCGAAGAGGGGGGCGCGAAATAATGCCGCAGGCAGAGTACATCGGAATATCGCAGGTGACGGGCCCATTTATACTGCTGGAGAATATCGGCCGCGACGCTTTCTACGGAGAATTGGCCGACGTGCGTACGCCGGGCGGAAAAATCCGCCGGGGGAGAATAGTCTCGCTCTCCGATAAAGCGGCGTTGGTGCAGGTGTTCTCGGGCACCGACGGTCTCGTTCCCGAAAACACGCGGGTGAAGCTTCTCGGGCGCACCTTGCAGGTTCAGCTCGCCCCGTCCATAGTCGGACGCGTCTTCAACGGCCTGGGGGAGCCGATAGACGGATGCGGCCCGGTTTTCGGGGGACGCCGCGTCGATTGCAACGGAATGCCGCTGAATCCCATGGCGCGGCAGTATCCCAGGGATTTCATACACACCGGCATATCCTCGATAGACACGCTTACCACGCTGATAAGGGGACAGAAACTGCCTATTTTCTCGGGCAACGGCCTTCCTCATAACCAGCTCGCCGTTCAGATAGCGACACAGGCCCGGCTCATGGGCGCGGAGAACTTCGCGGTGGTCTTTGCCGGAATAGGCATAAAACACGACGACGCGGAGTTCCTGACGAGGGAATTGTCCGAAAGGGGCCGCACCAATAACGTCGTGACGTACCTCAACCTGGCCGACGACCCGGTTGTGGAGCGCATCGCCACGCCAAGGATGGCGCTTTCGGCCGCTGAGTACATGGCCTATGACCTGGGGCTTCACGTCCTGGTGATAATAACGGACATGACGAGCTATTGCGAGGCCGTCCGCGAACTCGGCGTAGCGGCCGGCGAAGTGCCGAGCCGCAAGGGGTATCCGGCGTATCTTTACAGCGATCTGGCCTCCCTTTACGAACGCGCCGGAGTGGTACGTGGATGCGGCGGCAGCGTGACGCAGCTTCCGATACTCACGATGCCCAACGACGACATCACGCACCCGATACCCGACCTCACCGGATTCATCACGGAAGGTCAGATAGTGCTCTCGCGCGACCTCGACGGCAAGGGCATATATCCGCCCATCGACGTGCTTACGAGCCTGTCGAGGCTCATGAAGGACGGAATCGGCAAGGGGTTCACCAGGGACGACCATCCGAATCTGTCGAGCCAGCTTTTCGCGTCGTACAGCCATGTTCAGGATGTGCGTTCGCTTGCCGGGGTGGTGGGAGAGGATGAACTCTCCAAGCCGGACAGACAGTCCCTGGCCTTCGGCGAGTTGTTCGAGAACAAATTCCTCAGGCAGGAGAAAGACGAAGATCGCGAGATAGGGCATTCGTTCGACATGGCGTGGGATATTCTTTCCACGCTGCCAAGAGGCGAACTCACGAGGGTGTCGCTAGACGAGATAAAGGTCCACATAAAGACGGACAAGTGACGGAAACGGCTCTGGATATGACGGCGCGCGCGTATCTGGGAGGTGTGAGGCTTGTATTGCAATAGCTGCGGGTGTCCAAGCTCCGGAGAACAGCCGGTTTGCGGGGCGTGCGGCGCGGCTGTCAGCACGGAGCCGCATATTTCCGACGTGACCAGCGGGAACGTGGTGGTTTGCGGGGTCTGTGGCGGGACAAACATAAAAGATTCGGTATATTGCCGCGAATGCGGCCGGAGTTTGTCCGCCGTGAAAATTTCGGTGAACGAAGCGAAGGACGATTTCGCGGAGACAACTCCCGCGATTTACGAGCCAAACCCAGCGCCCGCGGAAGTTCGCGCGCTTCCCGCCATGCCGTCGGAGCCGCTTCCGCCGGAGCCGCGAAATAGCCTGCTCGAAAAACTCGACGTGATGGAACTGGAGCTGGAGGCCAAAAAACAGGAACCCCTTCCCGAGCCGGAACGCAAGATAGAGGCCGATAAACTGGACGAGTATGAGGAGACATTGAAAAGCATAGCTTTCACGCTCGACACGCTGATAGCCGACCTGCTGAAGGCCGAGGCGCAGGAATACGCTTCGTCGGACTTGCCGCGCACAGACGGCAAAAGTTTCCCCCAAAAAAGCGCGGACGCGAAGCGCGGTCCGTTTAAAATGAGAGTAAGGAACCTCCAGGAGATAATAGTCATGGTTGCCCTGATCGCGGCCATATTCCTGGTGGGAATGACGTTCGGCCTGTGGGGCTCCTATTTCTTCGGTATCTGAACTCAGGGCCGATACCGAAAGAGACGCGCGGCGGTAAAAAACGTATCGGTTGAATGCGGCGCGTTCACCATTGAGGTTTTTTCGCGTTCAGCCGTAAATTGCCGAGATTTCCTCCCTCGCTATCCGTACCCAGTTTTTGCCGTTTTCGGGATTGTTTCCGAGCGTATTGTTGTCCTTCATTATTAACTCGGCCACGCAGCCTTTCGTGGCTTCCAGCGCGGCGCGTATCTCGGATCGGACCGTATCCTGATCCATTACGGGGGAAGCCAGGTGCGCCGGGTTGAGTTTTATCGACGCTATGTATCTGTCCCCAAGCAATTCGGGAACGGTCTTTACGTCCGCCCATGGTGAAACCGATACTCGTCGGAGGTTCGGGAGGTTTTTGATGTATTTCCACCGGGGGTTGTACGGTTCGCAGCAACCGTAGCAGTTGAGGCCGAATCTTTGAGCTATGCGGGCATGGTAGGGGAACAAAAATTCCCCGTACGCGTCCGGGCTGACCGAACCCATCTCCTGGCTCTCGACAAAGCCCCACATGTCTTTGGTACGCGTCTTCTCCGGCCTCGCTTCGTAAGAGGGAAGCCGCTCAGTATAACCCAGACCGCCCGAGCCGACGTAAGTGCCGTCCGTGTTGAGCGCCAGAAGGCCGTTTTCCTCCAGAAAATCGAGCCTGCTCATGACGCCTTCGAAGAGGAAGCGCATCATTTTCCCGACCCAATCCGGCTCGTCGATCAGGTCTATCAAAAAATTCTCGAAACCGCGTATCATGATGTATTCGTATGTCAGCCCGTGCGACCACCACCAGGTAGTCTTTCTCCTCACGGTCAGGATGTCTCCGAAAATTGTCGCGGCAAGATTGAGAACCCTGTTCGAGGCTTCCTCGTCTATCGTAATTCCGGGGTAATGAAGTTTGGGAAAGTCCGTCCCGTAATCGCGTATCGCGCCTATTATTTTGTAGCTGCCGCCGCCTTCGCCTCCTACCTGCCTGAGTTCCAGGCCCCATCCGTCGTCGGAGTAAACATGGGGAACGTCGAAGTAAGGTTCTATGACCTTGTCGTCGCGGAATTCCTCGGCCCAGTAAATTTGTTTGAGCAGGCCCATCTCCCAGACCCGCGCGAGCGCGTCCCCGCATTCCAGAGTCTCGGCGCGCACGCATTCGTTCCACCCGTTCTCGGGGTCTATGAAAACGGTGGGGTAGTGGGATTTGAGGTCGTTATGCATCGTCCACAGCGCCGCTTTTTCATGCTGTAAGGCGCTGTCCGCGATATGCGCGACTTTCTCCGCCAGATACCTCAAACGGTCGATTTCGCGCTGGGAAAATACAAAATCAGTTCCCATGTCGCTTATCTTGGGAATCCCGGCGGCGGTTTGCATCGTCGCGAAATCTATTTTATCCTTACCCTCCATAAGGTTTATCCCCTCAGCCTGGCCGCGCTGAGTTTTTTCCGGTACTGGTCGAATATGACGGACAGGAGGATGATTATCCCGATCGCTATGTTCTGCCAGTACACCGAGACTTTCATCATGACGAGCATGTTGGTGAGCATGCCGACCAAGATGCTTCCGAGCACCGTGCCCAGTATAGTTCCCACGCCGCCGAACATGCTGGTTCCGCCGACGATGACGGACGCTATTACCAGCATTTCCCAGCCCGTCCCCGCGCTTGGCTGGGCCGAACTGAGACGCGACGTCAGCATCACTCCGGCTATTCCCGAAAAAGTGCCCGTCAGCCAATATGTCGACATCCTGACCAAATTCACGTTTATCCCGCAGAGCCATGCGGTCTCCCTGTTACCGCCGATAGCGTATATCGTGCGCCCGTAGATCGTGTTTTTCAATATGAATCCGAATATCACGGCGAGCACGACGAAAACCAGAGCGGGGATGGGAAAATTCAAAAACGATCCCAGCCCCATGCGTTCGAACCCGTCCGGCATTGGGTACAGCGGCTGTCCTTCGGTGACCACGAAGACGACGCCCCTTAAAATGAACATCATCCCGAGGCTGCCGATCATCGAGGGTATGTTGAAATGAACTATCACGTAACCGGTGACGAGCCCGCATACCGTTCCCGACAGCACTCCCGCGATGACCGCGATGACCGGCGGCACGCCCCTCACCAACAGCAGGCCGGCGATCATGCTGGTCAGGGCGACTACCGACCCTACCGACAGGTCCAGTTCCAACGCTATGAAAACGAACGTCATGGCTATCGCGATTATCGCCACGAATGAATTCGACCTGAAAATACTCGTGAGATTGTCCCATGACAGGAAAGAGCGGTTTACCGCCTGCGCGATCGAGATCAGAACGACCATTGGGACTAAAACGCTCACCTCGGGCCTTCCAATCAATATGTCGAGAAAAGACGAATGTCCTTTGGGCGCGGATTTTTCCGATTTAACTTCGTCCATTGTCATAACCTCTTCATCCGTTAGAATTGATATCAATTTATAATCAAAAGCGCGTTAATGATCCTGCCGAACGCAATGCCGGCCAAGTTTTAAAACTTTACCCTTCAGGCCCCTGTTTTTTTAAATTTGCGTGAATTGCCGTCAATTGACGCCCGAAGCGAGCGCCAGAATTTTTTCCTGATCGGCTTCCCCGCGGGAGAATTGTCCCTTTATCGTCCCGCCGTACAGCACCAGTATCCTGTCGCTCACCGCCAGTATCTCGGGCATTTCGGACGATGCCCAGACTATGGCGATTCCGCTTTCGGCCAGTTTATTCATTATCTCGTATATTTCGACTTTCGAGCCGACGTCGACGCCTCTCGTGGGCTCGTCCATCAGCAGTATCCTCGGCGACGTGTTGAGCCATTTCGAAAATACCACCTTCTGCTGGTTCCCGCCGCTCAGGTATTCGAGGCGCATCTTGACGGACGAGCACTTTATCCGCAATTCCTCCACGTATTTCGCGGCTGTGCCGGCCTCTTTCCTTTTGTCGATGACGAACGACCTTTGAACGCTCTTCAGATAGGGGAGCGTTATGTTGGTGTCTATACCCATGATGCCCACTATGCCGTTGAACCGCCTGTTTTCGGTGATCAGGGCCATTCGGGCGTTTCTCGCCTCGTACGGGTTTTTTATCTCGGTCTTTTTACCCTCCAAAATCAATTCGTGCGAATGATTTCCCTTATGAGAGCCGAAGATCGAATTCAGAATCTCGGTCCTGCCGGAGCCGACCAACCCCACGAGCCCCAAGATTTCTCCTTCTCTCACCGAAAAATCGATGCCGTCGATCAATTTTTTATCGGGAACGTAGGGGTGGCCGACGGTGAGGTTTTTCACTTCCATGACCACGGCGCCCTTTTTGGCCTTGTTCACCGGGTACATCTGGCTTATGTCGCGCCCTATCATCGACTTTATGATATCTTTAGCCTCGCACCGGCCGGTCTCGAACTCGCCGGCGTTCTCGCCGTCTCTCAGGACGTTTATCCTGTCGGCGACCGCGAATATCTCGTCTAATTTATGGGATATGTAGACGACGCTTTTGCCGCTGTCTCTCAAATTTTTGATAATTCCGAATAAATTGCGCGTTTCGCTGTTGGTGAGAGACGAAGTCGGCTCGTCGAAAACGAGGATCGCGGAGTCCCGCGCCAGCGCCCTCGCTATCGATACGAGCTGCTGCTGGCTCGCTCCGAGCCGCCGCAGCGTCATCTTCACGTCGTAGTCGAGGCCGAGGGTCTCCAACAATTTTTTCGACATATCGTAAAGTTTTGCCCAGTGAACGCCGCCGAAATTCGTCGGGTAATTGCCCATGTAAATATTTTCGGCTATGGACATGTCGAGAAAAGGGGACAGCTCCTGATAGATCATCGATACGCCGGCGTTTTCGGCATCGCTGGGGCTCGAAAATTTCGCTTCGCCGCCGTTTATGAATATGCCGCCGCCGTATTCGCCATATTTGTAAACGCCGCTCAATATCTTCATGAGAGTAGACTTGCCGGCGCCGTTTTCGCCGACAAGGGCCGCCACTTCGCCTTTTTTCACCCGAAAATCGACGTTCGTCAAAGCCGGCACTCCCGAGAATGTTTTTGAAACGCGCTCCATCCTCAGACAATAATCGTCGGACAAATCCTCCACCTCGCATTCGGCCGCCGCCGTTCCGCCTGTTTGAAAGCGGAACGGCGGCCGGGTCGGGCAGAAAAAGTTAAATTATCTGCCGCTTCTGGGGTCGTACGATTCGACGCTGTCCTTGTCGAGGAAAACGACGCCCGTGTCGTTGATGGAGTCGACGGTTTTGCCGTCCTTGATGTCGCATATGAGCTTCACTCCGAGATATCCCATTTGATACTGCCTCTGGACGACTGTTCCCTTCGCCACGCCCGTCTTGATGTACTGCAGCGTGTCGGCGAGGTCGTCAAAGCCGACGACCGTTACTTTGCCGACGAGGTTGTTCTCCTGAACCACGCGGCTCAGCCCCGGCACTCCAAAGCCCTCCATGCCGGCCAGCACTGTGATGTCGGGATGCGCTTTTATCATCGCTTCCGCTTTCTGGATGCAGAGAGCCAGATCGCTGTTGTCGGCTTCCGTCACGACCACTTTCATGTCCGGGTGAGCCGCTATGCCGTCGTTGAATCCCTTCATCCTGAGATTCAGGTTGGGCTGGTCCAGCGCGCCGGTCATGATGCCGATTACGGCTTTTCCGCCCGTGATTTCGACCAGATTTTCGGCGAGCACTTTTCCCGCCGCCTCATTGTCCGTGCCCGCGTAAGCCGCCCTCTTCGTTCCGGGGGCGTCGGTATCGACGAGCGTGATGGGGATGCCCGCCTCCGCGGCCCTGTCGACAATGGGCCTTATGGTGCTCTCGTTCAGCGCCATCGTGACAATGCCGTCGGATTTGTTGGATATGGCCATCTCCAGATACGACATCCACTGATTCATGTCGAGGGACGTGGAACCGACATAATCGAGGTCGACGTTGAATTCCGCGGCAGCGGCTTTGGCCCCGTCCTCGACGACGTCCCAGTAGGGGTTGGCGACGAGCGGGGCGACGAACGTGATATGCAGCTGCTTGTCACCGGCCGCCGCGAACACGCACGACGCGAGAACCAATACCAACAAAACCGACGCTGACAAAACCCTGGTGAATTTTGACATGAAACTTCCCCCTTCTGTATTTGAATTACGTTAAGGTAAATATGCGCTAAAAATTATTTCTCGGCTTCTGGACGATTTGATTTTACAATAAAAAATTTTTTTGGCAATACGTATGATCGATAAAAAAGGGCGGACAATCGTCCGCCCTTTGGGGAACATCTGAAAATATCGTGCCGTCGTTCAGGGCTGTTTGCCGGCTTCGCGCAGCTTGCGGCGGATGAAAGAGGCGACCTGCTCGCGTTTGATATTGAACGCGTGGGCGAATTCCTCATTGAGGACGCGTTCGGCGTCTTTGAGGATATTTTCGTCGGCGTAGCGCAGCTTTTTGCCTTTGCTCGTCTGAGATTCCTTGCGCAAATAGAGCGCCTGGACCAGCCGCACCAGATCCTGCGTGTCACCGCCGCTCAACGTATCCCTGTATTTTGCTTTTCTCTCGTTTTCGTCGTCTATCCACGTGTAATTTTCTTCGGGCATATCCTTTATCAGTTCGTCGATTTCATCGGCGGAGAGAACGGGCCTCATTTTCGACGTCAGCGCCTCGTTGCCCGACGGCACGAATATCGTCGAAGTGTCGTAGTATATCGGTTTCAGGACATAATATTCCATTGGGCGTCCGGTCATGTCGCGCTCCGATATTTCCGTTATTTTGCATACCCCGTGCGGGCCGTAAACGACCGTGTCGTTCACTTGATAAGCGGCCATGTTTTCATCTCCCCTCATCCGGTATTGAATATTAGGATACCATGTTTTACAGATAGTTTCCAGTTGTCTGTGAGAAGAAATTTTTGAAAAACAGGCCGCTCTCCCCAAACGTTCCGATATCAGACGTTCTTTTCGGATTTGCCAGTGAACAGCTGCATCAGGACGGCGAGAATTATGATTATGCCTTTTATCACATCCTGCGGATACGACGGTATGGCCATCAGGTTCATGATGTTGCCGATCAGGGCCAGAACCATGACGCCTATAACCGTTCGGAACACTATCCCCCTGCCTCCGGCCAGGCTTGCGCCTCCTATGACGCATGCGGCAATGGCCTCCAGTTCCTGGCCGCTGCCTATCGTGGCGCTTCCCGTCGAAGCGCGGGCGGCTATAAAAACGCCTCCCAGGGCGGACAGCGCGCCCGAGAGCATATAGACGGACAGGACGTAGCGTTTTACGCGGATTCCGGCCAGTTCAACGGCCATGCTGTTGCTTCCTATCGCTATCACGAGGCGTCCGTATGACGTGTAATTCTGAATCAGGATGAAGATGATTATCAGAATTACGGAAATTATGACTATCGGGAAGAAATAGGCCCTGTCCACCAGTATGTTGAGCGTTCCTCTCGCCAATTTTATGGGCGTCCCGTTGGTTATCATGAATGCCGCCCCGCGCGCTATGGTCATTACAGCGAGCGAGGCCACGAAGCCCTGCATGTTCGCGTACGCGACCAGCACGCCCGTCAGCGTTCCGAATACCGCTCCCGAGACCACTCCGGCGGCGAGGGCCGGTATGAAATGCCACCCGTGAGAGGTGACGCATATCGCGCTGAGCGACGCGGCGAAGGCCATAACCGAACCGACCGAGAGGTCTATGCCGCCCGTCAGGATGACGAAGAGCATTCCTATCGCCGCGCAGACCGGAGCGGCCCGCTGAAGCAGAATATTGCGTATGTTCATCTCGGTGAAGAACTGGTCGGACAGGACGCTGCATATTATGAAGAGTAGCACGAATATTATGTATGTGTTATATTCGACGAAAATCTTCTTTGCCTTTGTTACGAATTCCCGCTGTTCCATCATGACACCCCCATCGCCAGTTTTATCAAAGTGTTTTCGTCGAGATATCCCTTTTCAACTGCCGTTCCGGCGATACTTCCCTGTCTCATCACTATTGCGCGGTCGCACATGCCTATTATCTCCGGCATCTCGGACGATATCATGATAATCGCCACGCCGTTTTCAGCCAGGCTGTTGATTATTTTGTATATTTCAGTCTTCGCTCCCACGTCGACCCCTCTCGTCGGTTCGTCGAAAACAACGCATTTGCAGTCCGCCGATATCCATTTGGCGAGAGCGACTTTCTGCTGGTTGCCTCCCGAGAGGCTGCTCGCGTCGTGATCCACGGAGGGATATTTCGTGTTGATGCTGTCCAGGACTTCTTTCACGATTTTTTTCTCGTATGAGTGGTTTATCACCCCGAAGCGGCTCGTCACTTTGGGGAGCGAGGCGAGCATGGTGTTTACCCGCAGGCTTTTCGAGAGCAAAAGCCCCATTTTCTTACGGTCCTCGGGCAGCATCCCGAGGCCGCTGCTCACCGCTTCCGCCGGGTGTTTGAAATTTATCTCCCTCCCGAAAAATTTCACGCTTCCGCCGTCTTTCGCGGCCGAACCGAATATCGCGCTCATGGTTTCAGTGCGCCCCGCGCCGACGAGCCCGTAAAAACCCAGCACCTCGCCCGCGTGCAGTTTGAAGCTGACGCCGCGCACCATGCTGCCGGACGTGAGGCCATCGACCTCCAGAACCGCCTCGCCTATTTTCGCGCGGCGCTCGGGGAACATCTGTTTCATGTCGCGCCCGACCATCATCGTCACCAGCTTCGCCTTGTCGGTCTCGGACGTGAGCACGGTATCCACGTAGCCGCCGTCCTTCAGCACCGTTATACGGTCGCTGAGTTCGAAAATTTCCTCCAGCCGGTGGGATATGTATATCACGCTCACGCCGTCCGATTTCAGCTTGCGTATGACGTCGAACAGTTTTTTTATCTCGGCGAACGTCAGCACCGCCGTGGGTTCGTCGAGAACCAGGACGCGCGTCTCCCTTGCGAGGCATTTGCATATCTCAACGACCTGCTGATAGGCTACCGTGAGCGACGACACTTTCGCGTTCGGGTTTATGTCCCCGAAACCGAGTTTCTGAAGCTGCGCCGCGGTGTTTTCCCTGAGTTTGGACCACTGAATGAGGATGCCGCCCGCCGACAGTTTGTCTATAAAGACGTTCTCAGCCACGGTCAAGTCGGGGGCGAGCATGAATTCTTGGTAAATGACCGAAATGCCTAAGTCCTTGGCGTCCTTGGGCGTCGAAAACTCAACCCGATGCCCGTCGAGGTATATTTCGCCGGCGTCCTTCCGGTAAGCGCCGGAGAGTATTTTCATCAGCGTCGATTTTCCCGCGCCGTTCTCGCCCACAAGCGCGTGAACCTCGCCGGGACGCACTTGAAGCGACACTCCGTCGAGTGCCCGTACCGCGCCGAAGGATTTCTTTATGTCCTTCATTTCGAGCCTGTATTCCGCGCTCAAACACATCCCCTCCTTTTTTATACGAACAGGGGGATCGATCCCCTGAGGAACCGATCCCCTCCGTAAGGCGTTCCCGATTTCCTCTTTAAGCTGTTGGCCCGGGGTTAGAAACCGAAATCGTAATGAGCGTCGACGTTATCCTTCGTTACGCCTACGGCATCGGTCAGGGACACGTCCGGATAGCTCCAGGGGTCTTTGCCGTCGACGAGGACTTCCTTGGCTATGGCCACGCCCTTCTGAGCAACTTTCCATGGGCTGTTTTCGCCGGTGCCGAAGTATTTGCCCTCTTTGATGAGGTCGTAAGCGCGCTTCGCGCCGTCCGCCGCCGCTACCATATCCACTCCGGCGATTCCCGCGTTTTCGAGGGCCGTCATTGCCCCGAAGAGCATCTGGTCGTTCTCGCCCAGCACGCAGTTGAGATCCCTGTTGGCGGTGATGAGGTCCTCGGCGGCCGCGAGCCCGGCTTCCTCGGTCCACGCGCCCCAGCCCTGCCCGCCGACGGTGAACTTGGCTTCGGCGTTTGTGGCTTTGCCGCTGTCGGTGAGTTCCTGGTTGAATTTCTCGGCGAGTTCCCATGCCTGCGCCTCGGGAATTCCGAGTTTGCCCTCGATTATGCCGCAGAAAAGGCCGGTGCGCCTTTCCTGGCCGGCGATGTTGCCCTTCACGCCGCTCAGAATTATGCCCTTGACCTCGCCGCCGCCGACTTTCTTTGCGTACGCCAGGCCGACCGCGCGTCCGTTCTGCCTGTTGTCGGAGTAGACGGTCGTGATGTCCCTCGCGCCCTCGCCGACGCCGCTGTCGAGGTTGATGACGCCGATTCCCGCTTCAGCCGCCGCGTTGATGCTCGGGATACAGGGGTCGGGATCGACGCTGTCGAGGAAAATGAGGTCGACCTTCGAGGCTGTGAAGGACTCGATATTCTCCGCTTCCTTCATCGTGTCGCTCTTGGCGTCGAGGACGGTGCATTCCCAGCCGAGTTCCGCCGTGTACTGCTTCACCGCTTCGACCAGCGCGACAAAATACGGGGAATCCTGGGTTTTTATGGCAAAGCCCACCCTTATCTTCCTGTCGGCCGCGAGAGCCCCCGACGCCATCGTGAACACCAGCAGCGCAACACACACCAAAACCGCAAATCTCTTCATTTACCTTCCTCCTTTGGAAATTGTAGGTATTTATACCGTACCGGAAACGCTTCCGTTATCCGCCGTCAAAACCCGACATCCATGACGTAAATTTTATTCGCAAAAAATTTTTATCATCAGCTTAAAGTTTTACTCCTGATTTTATCGCGACGAACCGGACCGCCCATATAATATAAAGCCTGAAAACGGTTTTGTAAATCGCCTTTCCCGAAAATTTTCCGGCGATCCGCGACGCCGTACCCGCGCTCCGAATAAATGAAGCCCTCGGAGCGCGGACGGCGCGATTGACTTTTTGCCGGATATGTATAAATATAATCCGGAACAAAACATTCGGGAAGCGCGAACTGAGGGATGACGCATAGGCATGCGGCGTAAAATCCGGCCGCCGCGCAGATTTCGAGCGGCGAAAAGAAACATATCGAGGGCGAAAAGGATCAATCCGTTTCCCGCGAACGTCGCGGTTTTGTCCGTTGTGTTTTTAGTCTCGTTCATCTGCGCCGCTTTCGCCTGTTGGATTTTTTTCGATTATAAAATCGCCGCGGCGGATGTCCGCGCTCGGAGGGACGCTTTGCTATCCGAACCGGAAATTACGGTTAGCGAGCGCCCCGCGCCGTTTTTTCCCCCGGAAAACGAGCCGAAAAACGAACCGGCCGCGGCGGACGAACGGTATCCGATAGTTTTGAGTTTCGTGGGCGACTGCACGCTGGGACAGGATATCAACACGTCCCACTCTTTTAAATTTTCGTCCGTTTACGAAAAAAACGGGCCCGAATATTTCTTGGGGGCAGTAAAGTCTATCTTCGAGTCCGACGATTTTACGGTCGCGAATTGCGAGGGGGCGCTCACGGACGGCGAAACCGCCCGCTACAAACCCGAGGACGGCCCGAAATACTGGTTTCGCGGCCCGCCGGAGTACGCGCGCGTATTCTCCGCGGGCGGAGTCGACGCCGTAAACCTGGCGAATAACCACGTTATGGATTTTGGGGCGGAGGGATACGAGGACACCAGGGACGCGCTCGCCAAGGCCGGAGTGGAATTTTTCGGACGCGACGCGGTGCTGGTCAAGGAAATACGCGGGCTTAAAATCGGTTTTTTCGGCCTTTCGACCTCTTCAGGCGCGTCGCTGATAAAAGAGAAGACAGACGAACTCAAACGGCAGGGCGCGCGCGTCATAGTGGCGTCTTTCCACGGCGGGCTCACGGAGATCAGCTACGTCCCGACTCCCTCGCAGATATTCGCCGCCCGCGCGGCCGTCGACAACGGAGCTATGGTGGTGGTGGAGCATCATCCGCACGTCCTCCAGGGGATAGAGCGTTACAAAAACGGCGTGATAGCGTATTCGCTGGGGAATTTCTGCTTCGGCGGCAACGTGAACCCGTCCGACAAGGACACAATGATTTTACAGGTCGAAATCTCGGAGGAGCGAGGCGAGATAAAATGCGAATACCGCGCTATTCCGGCGTCGGTATCGTCGAGGAAGGAATACAACGACTTTCGCCCCCGCGTGCTCGAAGGCGGCGAGGCGGCGAGGGTTGAGGCGAAGATACTCGGGTTGAGCGAAAAACTGGTTGACGGCGGCGCGGAAGAGCCTTCGCGCCAAGAACCGTCGGGCGATGTATAATTAAGGATATCTGAAACGAGACGATCGTCCGCCCGCGCCGTTTTTGACGGAATTCTTCCCCGGCGTTGGCGCGGCGGCGTGAAAAAAGAGGTATGCGGCGTTGAAAAAAATTCTTCTTCCAGCGCTTTTGGTAACGGCGGCGATATTGCTGTGCGCGCCGTTTTTCATGACAGGGCCGCCCGACGAGCCAGCCGGCGACTATGGGAACAAGATAGTCCTCGGCTTCGCCCAGCTCGGCGCGGAGAGCGAGTGGCGAAGCGCGTCTTCGGAAAGCGTGAAGCGCGCCGCGGAAAAGTACGGAGTCGAACTCATGTTCGAAAACGCTCAGCAGAAGCAGGAGAATCAGATAAAGGCAATACGCTCTTTCATCGCGCACCGCGTGGACGTGATCGCCTTCGCGCCGGTCGTCGAGACCGACTGGGACAACGTGCTTCTCGAAGCCCGCGCGGAACGGATTCCGGTCATTCTGGTGGACCGAAAGATACAGACCGAATTCAGCGGTCTCTACGTGTCTTTCCTGGGCTCCGATTTTACCGAGGAGGGCGTGAAAGCCGGGCGATGGCTGGCGCGGAAGTTCGGCGAAACGGGCCGGGACGTCAACATAGTCGAACTGCGCGGCACCGACGGCGCTTCGCCCACGAGGGGACGGAGCGAAGGGTTCCGCGACGCGATATCGTCCGACGTCAGGTTCAGGATTGTCTGTTCCGAGTCGGGAGATTTTATGCGTTCCAAGGGACGCGAGACGATGGAGCGCATACTCGACGAGTATTTCGCCCCGAGCGAGGGACGGCGCATAGACGTTCTTTTCGCGCACAACGACGACATGGCCCTGGGGGCGGTGGAGGCCATGGAAGAGCGCGGCATAGCGCCGGGGCGCGACATAGTGATAATATCCGTGGACGCCCAGCGATCCGCCCTCGAAGCCCTCGAGGAGGGGAAACTCAACTGCGTTGTGGAGTGTTCCCCGTACGTCGGGGAGCGCCTGATGGAAATCGTTGTCTCGCTCGTCTCCGGCGACGAAATACCTCCGGCCATATTCAGCGAGGAGACCATGTTCACCGAGGACGACCCGCCGGAGAGTTTGCCCGAACGCCCTTACTGACATGCGGACGCCCTTCTATTACGGAATTCTCAAAATTTCGCGCCTTTCGGGGATAAGGAAGAAGATAATCGCCTCCTATACGGCTATTTTCGTCCTCATACTGCCGCTCGTCGTCAGCCAGAGCGTGACGGGCATCCGCCAGGCCGACGAGTACAGGGCGATGATCGATAACATCGGCCGCGCGAACAGCCTCAACATCACGCTTGAAACCGAAATAGAACCGATAGTGTGGGACATAGTGGCCGGAAAGAGCAAGTTCGAGACGAGTGGCGTGCGCGACCTCATGGACGGCATAAAGCTGAGGATGACGGAGCTTCGCGGCGATCATTACAGCCGGAACAACCGCACGATGATGGACGTGGTGCTTCGCACCATGACCACTATGGAGCGCTACATCGACAAACTGGAGCGGCAGTCGACGTACAGACGTCCTGTGGCCGAACACGAGGCGACGCTCGAGGAAATACGCGCCGTGGCCAGCCTTATGACCGATCTGATGCAGAATTTCATCAGCCGCCAGCTTGACGAAGTCTCGGCGCTCAGCGAGCGGATCAGCGCGCGCAACCGGAAAGTGTTTATCCTGGACGTGTCGCTGCTCGCGGTAGTCGTGACCCTCGGTTTTTTCACGGTATGGGCCATCTCCGGCAGCATCTCGCGCCCGATAGAGAAACTGCGCCGCATGGCGTCGAGGATAGCGGGAGGGGATTTCCACTCGCGGGTATCGATGAAGCGCGACGGAGAGCTTTCGGAGCTTGCGGACAGCATGAATTCGATGGCGCGTCAGATAGAGCTGCTCATTCGGCGCAGCATCGAGGAGGAACGCAACCTCAAGATATCCGAGATGAAAACGCTGCAGGCCCAGATAACGCCGCATTTTTTATACAACACGCTCGACGCCATAATCTGGGCCGCCGAGTCGGACAGGAGCGGCGACGTGATAAAGCTGGTGACGGCGCTGTCGTCGTTTTTCAGGATAACGCTGTCGCACGGCGTCGACTTCATTCCCCTGCGAAACGAGATACAGCACGTTGAAAACTACCTGATCATTCAGCAGATGAGATACAGCGACATACTCCGATACGCGATAGACGCCGACGGCGAAATTTTAGACAGCGTCGTGCTGAAACTGCTCCTTCAGCCGCTCGTGGAGAACGCCATATATCACGGGATCAGAAACAAACGGGGCGGGCGCGGGTTTGTATCGGTGTCGGCGAAAAACTCGCCGGACGGCATTTCATTTTGCGTGTCGGATACAGGCGTCGGCATGAGACCTGAAACTCTCGCGCACACCCGCGCGCTGATGCGGGAGGGCCCGGCCGATAAAGAGACCGGCACGGGAACGGACGCGCGAAAATCCGGCTATGGGCTTTTCAACGTCAACAGGAGGCTCGAACTTTACTATGGGGCTGAGTGCGGCCTGTCCGTGGAGTCGGATGCCGGCGGGACGACGGTCTCCTTCATGCTGCCGAAATCGCCCCCGCTCATTGCCGCGAAGGGGGCGTGACGGTGTATCGGGTGTTTTTCGCGGACGACGAGGCCGCGATGCGCGACGGCCTGAGGAACAGCATAACCTGCGAGGGCTCTCGATTCTCGCTGGCTGGGGAGGCCCCCGACGGTGAACTTGCCCTGTCGATGATCGCGGAGACCACGCCGGATATACTGATAACCGACGTGAGAATGCCCTTCATGGACGGCATCGAGCTGTCGCGCCGCGTGGCGCGCACCATGCCCTGGGTGAAGATAATCATACTGAGCGGACACGACGAGTTCGAGTACGCCAAACAGGCGATAAAGATAGGCGTCACCGAGTATCTGCTGAAACCTGTCACATCCGTGATACTGTTTCAGGCTCTCGAAAACGCCGCCCGCGCCATAGACGCCGAGCGCGAGCGCAGGCGGGCGTTCGACGCGCTGCGCACGGAGGC
>JAISDQ010000065.1 GCA_031264605.1 Synergistaceae bacterium
TCATAATCCAATCATGCCGCGCGCACTCCCGGCACCTGCTATATTAACAGGTGTTCTGCCAGGATCCCTCGCTTTCCGCTAACTGCCTATACTGCTAACACAAACTCACTATAACGTTAACATCGCATATTATAGCCCAATTTTTCCATCGGTACATTTGCGGTATAACACGCGATTTAATCTTAATTTCTCTGAACACCTGCTAATACAATATGTGTTCGGAACTATACGTTGAAAATTATACCACTAGGGAACCCTTCGAACCACGGATTGGTTTGAAATTGAAATTTCCCGCTTGTAATTATTCGTTCAAAACAATAAAATTATACGAGTTCAAATGAAATCAGCTCATCATTGCCGGATACAAAAAATAGTCAACAGAGAAAATTGCCGATATGTCCCGCGATGTGCGGCCAAGAAGGTAAGTTGAGCGGCCTGCCGCGAGGTTCGGACGATTCGCCGCAGTTTTATAAAATTATTCCGCATGGGAGGCCGTGCTGTTTTTTGGAGGAAGCCGTCTGGAAGAAAAAATTCAAATTGCCGCATATTTTCGTGTTATTGACCGGCATTATATTTGTCTGCGCGATCGCGTCCTGGGTGCTTCCGGCGGGCGAGTTCGAGCGCGTTCCCAACGCGGCCGGGCGCATGGTAGTCGTGCCGGGGACGTACCACGCCGTGGACCCGTCGCCGGTAGGCCTCTTCGGAGCCGTCAAGGCCATATATTCGGGCATGGTGGACGCGGCAGGAGTGGTGTTTTTCGTGTTCCTGGCCTACGCGTCCATAAGCGTCCTGCTCTCGACCGGAGCGTTCAACGGGCTGGTCGCGGGAATGCTCCGGCTGTTCAGGGGCAAATTCAGGGCGGTCATAATACCGTTTTTCATCATCCTTTTGGGAACCGCGTCCAGCACGATAGGAATGTTCGAGGAAGCGCTGCCCTTCATCCCGGTATTCGTCGGGATATCCATAGCAATGGGTTATGACGCCATCGTTGGCATAGCCATCGTAAGCCTCGGGGTTGGCCTCGGATACAGCGGCGCCGCGACCAATCCGTTCACCGTGGGGATAGCGCAGGATATAGCGGGACTCCCTCCCATGTCGGGCGCGTTGTACCGCGTCGTATGCCATCTGGCGATGACGGCCGTCGCGTCCGTCTACACGGTGCGTTACGCGCTCAGGATACAGCGGGAGCCGGCCAAGAGCCTCGTATACGGGGAAGACTTCCGAAAACTCGCGATGGACGCGAAATCGCTGGTCAAGAAACCGTTCGGCGTCCGCGAAAAACTCGTGCTGCTCGATTTCGCCGCTCTGCTGGCGTTAGTCGTATACGGCTGCAAAAACTGGTGCTGGCGTTTCGAGGAAATATGCGCCGTCTTCATAATCACCGCAGTTATCGCGGCCGCGATCATGGGATGGGGGCCCAACGTCATCGCCGACAAAATGGTCTCCGGGTTCGGCGAAATAACCATGGCCTGTATGATGCTGGGCATAGCGAGGGGAATTCCCGTCGTATTGAGCCAGGGCCGCATAATCGACACGGTGGTCTACGGGATGGCGCAGCCCCTCGCCGGACTCCCGGCATGGCTAGCGGGCGAAGCCATGCTCATATTCCAGACGCTCCTCAACTTTCTCATCCCGTCCGGTTCGGGACAGGCGTCGACGAGTATGCCGATAATGGCGCCGCTGTCCGACCTCCTGGGCGTCTCCCGGCAGGTGGCCGTACTGGCGTTTCAGTTCGGGGACGGCATCTCCAACGTCCTGTGGCCTACCGCGTTCGCGCCGGTAGTGGCCGGATTGGGCGGCGTCAGGCTGGCTACGTGGTGGAGGTGGTTCGTGCCGCTCTTCATGCTCATTCTGCTGACGCAAATGGCGCTCGTGGCGATCGGAACAGCGATAGGCTGGTAAACGTCAAAGCCGGGCGTCCTCCGGCGGGCACGGGTTTAACCCCATTCGGAAGCGAGGATTTCTTTGAGCGCCGCGTCGTCGATGTTGCCGCCCGATACGACGATTCCCGTCTTTCTTCCGTTGGGTTTCGCCGCGCCGGAGAGCAGGGCGGCGACGCCGACCGCGCCCGCCCCCTCGATTATTTGCCTGTGTTCCCTGTGTATGAAGGCTATAGCGCGTTTTATATCGTTTTCGGTCACTTCGAGCATGCCGGATACGCGCTTTTTGGCCAGCGTCAGCAGGCTCTGCGGGATGCCTCCCGCGAGGCCGTCCGCGATAGTGTCGGAATACGTCACCGTCTTGACTATGCCGTCCGGCCACGAGACGACCCACGGGTTCGACGCCTCGGACTGAACGCCGAAAATCTCGACCTCCGGGCTGATCGCCTTCGCCGCGGCGGCGGTTCCGTTGAGCAGGCCGCCTCCGCCCGCCGGAACCAGAAGATATTCTATGTCCGGCTCGTCCATGAACATCTCCATGCCGGCGCTGCCCTGCCCCGATATGATCGCGGCGTCCTCGTAGGACGAGAGGTACGTCTTGCCCTCGCGCGCGGCGAACTTGTGCGCTTCCTCCTCCGCGAAGTCATAGTCGCCCTCGGCGACGCGAAGTTCGATCCAGTTTTCCCCGAGGCGCAGTATCTTCTTTTTCTTGAGTTCGGGGCAGGTCTCTGGCACGAAGACGACGGCTTTGACGCCCATGCTTTTCGCGGCGAGGGCCACTCCCTGCCCGTGGTTGCCGCTGGAACACGTGACAATGCCTCTGTCTCGCCGGGCTTGGTCGAGCGAATGCATGGCGTACAGCGCGCCGCGGATTTTGAAGGCCCCGCAAAGCTGTTGATTTTCCCATTTGACATACACCGGCGCGCCCGCGATTTCGCTGAGCGCGTGCGAGTATTCCGTTGGCGTGTGCCGCACCCTTGTTTT
>JAISDQ010000077.1 GCA_031264605.1 Synergistaceae bacterium
CAGGATATCCGCCGACAGATTTGCGGTAAAACCGGCGATTCCGCGAAGGAGAGAGTTTTTCTAATGAGAGTTTCAACTTCAATGCTGTTGGAAGACGCCCATAACGGCGGTTACGCGGTTCCGATGTACAACACCGTCAACCTCGAAATAACGCGGGGACTCGTCGCCGCGGCCGAGAAACTTAACATACCGATCCTGCTCGGAATAGCCTACGACGCCATAGAACACATGGGGATGGAGGCGCTGTACCGGGGCGCTGACGTGATAGCGCGCGCGGCGTCCGTGCCGGTGGCTATACATCTGGATCACGGCCGTACGTACGAGGAAGTGGCGGCCGCCGTGAAGCTGGGGTTCGATTCCGTGATGATAGATTTTTCATTCATGGAGTTCGGCGAGAACGTGGCGCGCACGGCGGAGGCGGTAAAAATGTCGCACGCGATGAACGTGCCGATAGAGGCCGAAATAGGCCATGTCCCGGGAGGCGAGAACACTCCCACTATTGAGGACGCGTCGCACATGGTTTACACCGACCCGAAGGATGCCGCTGAATTCGCGCTCCGCACCGGAGTCGATTTTCTGGCGGTGTCGGTTGGAACAGTCCACGGCGTTTACAAGGCCGAGCCGAAACTCAATATCGCACTGGTGAAAGAGATCAACGCGGAGGTCGGGCGTCCGCTGGTGCTGCACGGCGGTTCCGGCACACCCGCCGACCAGGTGCGGGCGGCGGTCGCGGCTGGCATCTCAAAGGTCAATATCGGCACCAACGTGATGAGGGCCTTCATAAACGGCCTGCGCTCCGTGCCGGAGAGCGTGATGGACGTCAGAACCGTACTGCGTGCGGGCCGGGATGAGATATACAATGTAGTCGCCGAGACGGCCGATATGTTCGGTACACAAAAAGCGACTTACTGACGGCGAGGTGCGCGGCGTACGCGGAAACATTCGGCATTTGAGGGGAAACTTTACGGCGGCGGCGGGAAACTGTTCCAGAGACTCGCAAAATTCGTGACGTAGGGGGTATTCGCGTGACTAAACGGATAATATGCGCGGGCGAGATTTTGTACGATTTCATATCGACCACCAAGGGAACCGGATTGGCCAAAGCGGTTGAATTCGCCAAAAAACCGGGCGGAAGCCCCTTCAACATCGCGATAGGGCTCTCGCGTCTGGGGATGAAGGTCGCGTTCCTGGTAAAAATCGGCGACGACGAATTCGGGGGAGCGCTGAAAGAATTCCTTTCCTCCGAGGGGGTGGACATGTCATGCGTGGTGGACGGCGCGGGACACAACACGACGCTCGCCATGGCCGCGGTTGACGCGCGGGGAAAACCCGAGTTCAGGTTCTACCGTGAAAACGCGGCCGACATATCTCTTTCCACCGACGAACTTCCGCCGATAACGCCGCGCGATACGTCGGTTTTCTCGTTCGGTTCTCTGGTTCTGGCCGACAATCCGGTAGGGGACGCTCTTTTGAGCGTATTCGAGAAGATGCGGGCCAGCGGCGTGCTGACCGTGCTCGACCCGAACGTGCGGCCGCTCTATATGAACGACAAGCCGATTTACAAAAAAAGGCTGAAATACCTGATTCCTCTCGTGGACGTGCTGAAGCTCAGCGACGATGACCTAGCCTGGCTCACTGGCACGCGGGTAATCGAAGAGGGAGTCTCGCGCCTCGGATGCAATTACGCCGGGCTGGTGATCGTCACCGAAGGCGCCAAAGGCGCGCGGGCGATATGGAGAGGCGAGACCGTGCGGGTTCCGTGTCCGGACGTGGAGGTCGCGGAGACCACCGGATGCGGCGACTCGTTCATCGCCGGAGTGATATCGAAACTGGCTCCTCTCGAAAGAAACGGCATGGCTGAAATGACGCCGGTATTTCTCAAAAACACGCTCGCCTGGGCAAACGCCTGCGCGTCCATAGTAGCGACCCGATACGGAGCGGCTAACTCCATGCCGCGCGCGCCTGAGGTCGAGGAGTTCATGCAAAATCACGCTATGCCGTCGTTTACGTGAGCGCAATTTCAAAAATGAAATACGTTTAGGGGAGGTCTCATAATTGTTCTCGCAATTTCTCGTCGACGGAGCCATGTTCTGGAGATTCATCACCGGTCCCGTGCTGGCGGCGGCCATATGGTTCGCCCTTGATTACGGCATCCGCAGATTTGGTCAAAAGAGCGGTTTTCTGGAACGCGTCTTTGCGAAACACGCAAAATTACAGCCTTTCAGACGCTTTCTCCTGACAGGATCGAGGCTTATAATCGCCGTTTATTTCCTGTTCATCATGCTGACGCACTTCAGGATAGACTCGACCCCATTGCTCGAAATTAACGCGACAAGACTGTGGGCTTTCCTCACCGGGCCGGTTCTGACCGTGGTGATATGGTTGGCGCTCGACTACGCGCTGCGAAAGATATACGCGAAAAGCACATTTATCGAAAGCCTCTTCGTCCGAAACGCCAGGGTGAAGACGTTCAAGGGCTTGTTTCTTCAGATGGCCAGGGTGCTTCTCGGCATATACTTCGCCTTTATCCTGCTGGATCATTTCAGGATAGATCCAAAACCGCTCCTCGCGGGCATCGGAGTCGTCGGCCTGGGGCTCTCGCTCGCCGCGCAGAACATACTGAGGGATTTCCTCAACGGTCTTTTCATAGTGATCGAGGATCAGTTCAACGTCGGCGACGTCGTCACGATAGGTTCCTATTCGGGTTCCGTGGAGAGCTTCTCGATGCGCGAGACCCGCCTTCGCGCCTCGGACGGCAAACTGGTGATCATACCGAACGGAAACATCTCGGAAGTGGTCAACAGCACCAAAGATTTCGCCGTAGCCATAGTGGACGTTGGCGTGCCGTACGACGCGGATATAAGCGGAGTGATGGAAGTGCTCGAAGATTGCGCGGAAGAGGTCGCGCGCAGAATGCCCGGCGTCGTGGTGGAAGAATCGCAGGTGCTTGGCATAATGGATTTCCGCGAAAGCGACATCCTCCTGCGCGTGATGACAAAAACGTTCCCCGGCGAGCAGTGGGGCGTGGAGCGCGCCACCAGGCTGGTGATAAAGGAAAAATTCGACGAAAAAGGCATAAACATCCCCTTCCGGCAAGTCGTGATCCACACGGAAACAGAAAAAGAACCGGAGGCTAAGGCGCTTTTGAAGAAATAATCGCGCGATGAACTGAATTTTCTATTCTACACACCGTTGCTG
>JAISDQ010000085.1 GCA_031264605.1 Synergistaceae bacterium
CATAAACTGTTTATATCTTCCATGGGCTCTTCCTCCTTGTAAACTTTGGCGGTTCACAAGCTAGGATTGAGCCCATTCCCGGATTTGTCAAACTTTTTGAGTCCCCCGGCATAGCCGGGGGGTTACCATTTATTAATTAAATCTGAGTATCAGGTTGTCTCAGAAAATGGTATCGGATCGCCGAATAAACGTAGATAACAAGCGCCCGGTAGGACATCGGACGAGTGAGCGAATACACTTGAATGCCTTCTTGTGCGCTTTTATACGGTATAGATATAATTTTGCCACGATTCGATGTTTAAAAAGAATCAGCAATACGGAATCGTACAGGGTAGTAGCTGAAACATCCTGATACTCAGATCCGGTAAAAACAAATCTGAATTATAAAGAACATCATAAATTTCGCCGCGGCGCGCTTGAGCGCGAATCCGCGGCGAGTCTTGGCATTTTTGGTATCATGGCGTATTCGCGCCGCGTTATTCCGTCTTTCCCGTAAATATATATCCGCCGGGGTTTTCGGGATCGGCGGAGATGTCGCCTATTCCCGGATACGCCACGTGCATTCCGGCGATCGGAATTTTATTCTCGGCGGCGTATTTCAGCACCGACGCCCTCACTTCAGCCGCGGCGGCGGGGTCGGAGTCGTACGTCACGGATACTCCGGGACGCGGCATCTGTATTGCCATGGCGTGAGTCAGATCGCCCCATATCAGGAGTTTTTCGCCCTTCGACTCGAACAAAAACATCGTATGCCCGGGGGTATGCCCGTAAGCCTCTATCGCGTACACTCCCCGGCGTATCTCGGTTCCGCCCGTTTCGAGGCCCCCTGGGGTTATGAGTTCGTGCCTGCCGTCATACGCGCGGAGGTGTTTTCTCAAGTCGGCCGACCAGGCGTATTCGCCTTTCGCGGCAATGACTTTCGCGTTTTTGTAAACAGCCTTGCCGTCTTTGGCGAGACCGCTTATATGGTCGCCGTGAGCGTGCGTGACGAGTACCGTTTTTATGTCGCCGTCCGACACGCCGAGGGATTTCAGGTGGCGCCCGATCTCCCTGCCGAACCCCGTATCGACCAACATCGCGCCGTCCGGCGACTGCACGAGGTAAGCCGCCACCACCGAGGGATAACTGCCGCTCGGGATGAATTTGGCGATATCCTCCGGCGAAGCGCCTATCAGGAAATCGAGCCCGCTGTCGCGCTGCGCCTCCAAGATCATGCTGATTTTTAAATCTCCGACTGCGACCGAAAAAATCTCGCCGCTCTCCGCCCGAGCCGCGCCTTTGCACACAAAAACGAACAATACCGCCAACAACGCAATAGCCGTAATCCTCACTGTAACGCCTCCTTTTGCCGCACCGCGCAAAAACCATCCGCGCACTCCCACCGGGCAATTCGCTCCAACATCCAGTCGGACGCCGGATGAAAACCGGTTCCCAGGAACGACGCCATTTGCAAATGAACGCACTTGACGGCGGGCCGGTCCAAGACCGTGCGGGCAACTCCGCCAACCCCGCCGCGCCTCAGCGAATCGAACCGCCGCCGCGCGTAACGTCTTTGGAAGTTTTTTCTCTCCGTCCGCATCACGGACAGCCTCAACCAGGCGAGAAACAGATTGAAACGGTTCCACTCCCCGATCCGCGATTCGAGCAGATTTTCCATCGAACGCACGCCGTTCTCCGCCTCCAGCCGCGCGGCAATCCGTGTCAAAAAAGGACACGACAGCCAGTACGTGGTCGGAAACGGCAGCGAATGTTTTTCGGCGGCGCACATCAACACCTGCGGGACACCCCATCCGCACCTGCGCGGCGTCCCGAGAATTATACCGTGCGAACAGTTGCGCACCGCTTGTTCCACAAAACCGCGGTCTTTTCGGGTGAAAAGACGCGAGCGGCTTTCCATACGGTTCAACCCGCCGTTATTTTTTGCCTGGGCGTCTCTTGCCGCCCCTTGAATCCTTTATCTTGCTGTTCAGGTCGGCGATTTTTTCGTCGCTCTGTTTCATGAAAAACGTGAGCTTTTTCTCAAAATCCTCCTCGCGGCGAACAGGTTTCGGTTCTTTTGCCTGGAGCGCCTTTATCGAAAGGTCTATTCTGCCCTTGTCGTCGATTTTGGTGACCTTGGCCGTTACCTGCTGGGAGAGTGTCAGGACATCTCCGACGTTCTTTACGAAGTTGTAGGACAGCTCCGAAATGTGGATCATCGCTTTCTGGCCGTTTTCCAACCTCACGAATGCACCGTAGGCAGCGATGTGTTCCACCGTCCCATTCACGACGTCCCCGATACTGACCGACGAGGCCGCTGTTTTCTCTTCCCCCATAGGTAAGCCTTACCCCCAATTTTTGATTTATTTATATCCCGAGGAAGCTCTGGGCCTCCGCAAAGACGGTATCAGACGATTTTTCTGTCGGCGGGCAGCCATAGCCACTTCAGAGGTTCTCTCCCGCCGAACACGCGAAGCAGTAACAAGTGACTCTTTTCCCCCGATTTTACACGTTTATTATCATACCAGAATAAAAGATTTCCGCTAGACTTATCGAGCGCGCTTTTCGCCACTTTTTCCTGAAAAATGGGCGAGTACAGGGCCAAAAGGGTGGCGCGTTCGAATTTCGGCGGTTTTTTCAGGTAGCTGACGCGGTTCCGCCTCGTCGACGGAGTCCTGTATATGCGCCCCATGGCGTGATGGGGCGCGGCCCTGCGTTTGAGGTTGAACTTCCATCTCTTGACCCCCAATTCGCGCGCGGCGCCGAAACTCATGCCTTCCGTCCCCAATTTTTTCGCGATCTTGCCGCCGAACAGCGAACCAGCGCTTCTGGGCCGGGTGCTCTTCCATTGGACGAACATGGCCGCGTTCACGCGGGGCTCTGTCCGGAGACGTTTCACCTCAACGGCGCGAAAGTGCGTATCTATGCGCGCGGGCTTGGCTCTGCGAATGTCGTCCAAACTTCTGACGATAATTCGCCCCAGAAAAATCCGAGATAATTTTTGGGCGATATCGGAAAAAAACGCCATCTAACGTTTGGGGTCCGATTCGGCCACGGTTTCGAGGGCGCGCGCGACGCGGGAAAACGGCTCCATCAGTTCCATCCCCTCCGCGGACGACGTCAGAAGCTGAGCCAACTGGTTTATTTTCGAGACGTTATCCTGGGACACCGTGAGCCGTAAAGGCGCGCTGATATTGTCGGCCTGAAGCATGAACACGCCAGATTCTCCCGTGGGTTCGCACTGGCCGCTCTGCTCCAACGGCGAACGCGCGGACGCCGCTATCGCGACGGCGGGAAGTTTCGAAATTTTCTGCACCGGGGCGATGAGAACCTCGTCCGTCAAAAGCCACAGCGAGGGCTTGGCTTCCACCGCTCCCAAGAGGTTGTCCAGAATGATATCCTCCCTCAGATATATGTCCAGGGCGCTGCCGTAGAGAACGCGCTCCAGTTTGGTGGGGCGCACCGGCTCGGTATAGCGGAAATCGGTCGGTATACCCCTTGAATCCGTGACCAGGGCGGCTCCTCTGAAATAGTTTTCCTGCGAATCGATCGTTATATATCCAAGCAACTGTTTACTGTTATCCATGTATTTTATCACGCCCTCCCGGGCTCTTCGGCTGTAATCTCACGCGAGAAAATTCAAACCGCCTCCGCCCGGCGCTCCGTCGCCGTTTTCCGGCTCTTTCTCGGGAAGCTCTTCTTTTTTCCGTTTTTTTTCGCGGCCGCCTCTGTTTTTTTCGGACTCTCTGTCGCGAATTTTCACTTCCCCGTCGGTCTCGGGCATTCTCTGGACCGTTTGAGCCTGTACCTGGTTCTGCTTTAACAGCTCGTTCTGCTGCATGGCCTGAGCCATGTGCGTATCGGGAGCGTTCTGCGCCTGGTGCGCCTTGTGATCGACAGTATAAAGCGACATGTTCGACTCTATCGGACGAATCATCACTTCGCCTCCTTATGACCGAACGCCTTCTTCAATCGAAGGACTTTATCCTGACCTCGCCTTCCTCGTAGACGAACCTGGTGAATTTCAGCGTCTCTCTGACGATATAGCGCACTCCGCGTATGGTCACCGTCACCCCCGGATGGCAAGCGCCTTTGACGCGCACGCATCCGTTCAGCCTATTTTTTTCCATATCGGCGGCCAGCTCCGAGAGCCTTCTCTGCGTGGCGTCGTGCTGGGCCCTTATCTGGAATTTCGCCTTGGTGACGCGGGCCAGCGTCTCCCGTTTGTCCTCCGTCAACTGTCCGCTCTGCTGAAGGGATTTCAGATACTTGATGTTCGCGTCGAGTTTTTCGAGCTGTTCCGCGAACTGTTTCAGGTTTTCATCGGCGCGCTTTCGCTCCTCGACCAGCTCGGGAAGCTCTCCGACCACCACTTCGGTGCGGGTGCCCATCTCGCTTCCTAGAATCTCGCACAGGACTTCGCTTCCGGCCCGTATCGTCCCGCCGACTATCTGACCCTTTTTGCTGCCCATCGCCACGACTTCGCCCCGCGCCCCCACATCGCTGTGAAGTATGGCTTCCGCAACGCTGATATTGCCGCCGGAACGCACTTTCGCCTGATCTATGTAGCCAACGCTGACGTCGCCCCTGGCCGAGAGCGCCGCCTTCCCGGTGCCGCGGACGCCGATCTTTATCGTCATATTTCCCTCCGATTTCAGCGCGGCTCCCTCCACGACGCCTTCAATCAGCATGTCGCTGCCGGAATTGACCTCGAAGCCTTCCCTCACGGCGCCGTGAACCGTCACGGAACCTATGAAATCGATGTTGCCGACGCTGTAATCGACGTCTCCTTTTACCTCGAACACCTGATTGACGGATAATTTCCCTTCCTTGATCACGACGTTGCCGTCGAATTCGGCGTAAAGGCGCATCTTGTCTTCCGAGACCGTCGTGCCTCTCCCCGACGGCAGGTTTTTGTCCTTTCCGCTGTACGTCGGGATTTTCTTGCCCATGAGGCTCATTCCGTCGCGGCCCTGGACGAGCGGTTTTTTTTCGGCGATTTCCTGCCCCTGAATGACGTTGATCACCGAGCCCAATTCCTTCATATCGACCTTGTCGCCTATCGCCTTTGGCTTGAGGACGTTGAGGTCGATCTTGTAATCTATTTTGGCGTCGCGCCCATTTTCCGGGGCGTCGCCCCTGGCCGTGACTACCCATTGTTTGACGATTGGGGCGGTCAGCATCTCTTTTACGGCGGCCTCGTCGTGTCCGTAGACGACGCCGTGCGCGTTCATGAAACCCTTCACTTTCTCGACCGTCGGCATGGCCACGCCGTCCGAGGGCGGAATCAGCCACAGTTCACAGGTGAGCGCGTCCTCGGATATCTTTATCCTGAAATCCGCCTCCCGCGCTTCCTCGATGTGAGGAGCGGCGACGCGAACCGGGGCGCCCAGTTTGTTTTCGAGCGCGAGTTTCACCGCGCCGCCGTCGTAATCAGTGACTCCGCGCGCCTTGAGAGCGCTTACGACTTTACCGGCGGAAGCGGTGCAATCAGGCGCGACGACGAGAAATACACCGTCCGCCGTCATGTTCAGCTCAAATCCTCCGTCCATTGGCAATCCTCCGCTTTCCGTCAAACGCCAGACAACGATTTGATTTCGGCCCTCAGTAAGGAAAGAGCCCTCCCGTGAAGCTGAGAAACCCTCGATTCCGTCACCCCAAGGACGAGACCTATTTCTCTCAGTGTAAGCCCTTCGTAATAATACAGGGACAACAGCGTGCGCTCCCTCTCGGGAATTTTCTTCAGAGCCTCGACGACCGTGTCCCTCTCCTCGTTCCGTTCGAGCACTTCGAGCGCGTCGAGCCCGTTGTCGTCGACGACGTCCTCCCTCTGCATGTCCCCCTCGTCGAGCGCGAGGACGTCATCCAGCGAGACGACATACGATCTGCTCGCTATTTCGAGCAGATCCTTGTAGGATTGTTCGTCCATTTCCATCGCTGTCATCAGGGACTTGTCGTCGGTGCTGCCTCTCGTTTTGGCGATGTGTTCGAGCGTGCGTTCGAATTTTTGGAGTTTTTCCCGGCCGCTTCTCGATATCCAGTCATACCTGCGCAGTTCGTCCAGTATGGCCCCTCTGATGCGGGGCACGGCAAACGTCTGAAACACGAAGCCGCGTTCGGGCTCGAAACGGTCGACGGCGTCGAGCAGGCCCAATACCCCGAAGCTCAGGATATCCTCAAAATCGAGGCCAACCTGAAATTTCACCGACATCCTCAACGCCACATAACGCACAAGCGGCAGGAATCTCTTGACTATCTCGTCTTTAAGGCGAGGTTCGCGAGAACGCATGTACTCCGCCCACAATTTTTCGTTGTCCAATCTCCCGCTCACCTGCCTCGCAAAAAAATCGCGCAGCTCAATCTATTTTGGGCTCATATCTCCTTCGTGCCGGTTCCGAGAGTCTTCACTATAAATTTCAACGTTTCCGTGCTGAATTCCACGCTCCGTCCCTTGCTGCCCCCCGTGTCGGACGACACGAGCCTTATACCGGCGGCGCCGAGCATCTTCGTCGTCGCCTCGATGTTACGGTTCCCGACGGCGAATATGGCGTTATCCGCCCTTCCTGGCATCGAGAACATCTGGGCGCCTCCGGCCATCTTCGCACGAAGCTGCGCTTTTGTCGCCCCCAGTTTATACAATTCTTCCAGAAGAAGCGGCACGGCAGTATCCGCAAATTTACCGGGCTTCGGTATGTTTTTCGCCTCACGGCTGTCGGGAAGCATTATATGGACCATCCCCGCCGTCCTCGAAATCTGGTCGAATATGACGAGGCCGATGCATGAACCGAGGCCAAGCGTTATCAAAGAGGCCGGATGCTTGGAGACCACGAGATCCGCCATACCAACGTGAATCGGCTGTGCCATGGCCTACAGCACCCCCAATTTCGCGAGCAGGCACTCGAGCGATCCGGGATCCGGAATCATGATTACCGTACCTCCAAGCTCCTCGTCCAGACCCTTGACGTGCAGGCTCGTTTTTACGAGCATCGCGGATTCCCCTATGACTCCGAACATCGACGCGACCAGATCCATTATCGACCCGAGCATGTCGCGCGCCACGGCGGGAGTCGTGGTAGGCAGAGTCCATCCGGTTATTTTGGAAAGCGCGTTCAGGAACGCGCCCAAAATGATATTGCCCTGTTCGGCGAGGGCGCTGTCCCTGATACTCATTTGCTCGGACTCGCCCATCCCGGATATGTCCATCGGAATTATGAGATCCGCCATTATCGCCGCCTTTTCCGCGTCGATCATGAAGATGAGGCTGCACGCGAATTCCCCTTCCGTCCTCACCAGCACCGCGCAGACGCTCGTCTCGGGAGAACCGTAATGGCCCGCCACCTCATATATGGGAACCATTTCCGCGACCGGAACGTCCATATCGACCATGCGCCCCAGCAGGCGGGAAAGGGCGGTCGCGGCGTTGCCGGTGCCGATATTGCCCACCTCCCGGATCGCGTCCATATGAAAGTTCGTGAAGTTGTCGTTATATTCCATGGGAAAAGATGCTTTCCCCGCTCTACAGGGACGCCGCGTCAAGTATCAACGCGACGTTTCCGTCCCCGAGGATCGTCGCGCCCGCTATGCCCTTTACCTTCAGGAGGAGCTTGCCCAACGGCTTGATGACGATTTCCTGCTGGCCCACGAACGCGTCAACCAAAAATCCCACCCTGGAGCGATTTCTGCCCACTCTCACGACGACGACCGGGTTTTCCTCCGCTTCGGAGCGCCCGTCGGGCATGCCTATGATGGCCGACAGGTCCGACAGAGGCAGTATCTCGCCCCTCACGGTGGTGACCGGAGTTCCGTGGACGTATTTGATGTCTTTTTTATGGACGAGCAGGGTCTCCTCAACGTTTTCGAGGGATATCGCGTAAGTTTCCTCGCCCACTTTTATCAGGAGCGCCAGCACTATCGCCAGCGTGAGCGGGAGGCGTATCACGACCCTGGTGCCCGAGCCGAACTTCGAATATATCTGGAACTGCCCCCCGAGGGATTCGACCTTGTTTTTTATGGCGTCCGTACCCACGCCGCGCCCCGAAAGATCGGTTATCTTATCCGCCGTGCTGAAACCCGGCAGCATCACTATCTGAGCGGCTTCGGCCTCGGAAAACGCGGCCGCCTGCTCGGGAGTGATTATCCCTTTTTCGAGAGCCTTCTTCTTGACTTTCTCGGGGTCTATTCCCGCGCCGTCGTCCCTCACCTCTATGATGACGCCGTTGCCCTCCTGATACGCCGCCACGACGATGGTGCCGGTGCGCGGTTTTCCCTGTGATTCGCGGGCGTCGGGCATCTCCACGCCGTGGTCGAGAGAGTTTCGGAGGACGTGAACCATCGGGTCGCCGATTTCGTCTATGACGGTGCGGTCGAGTTCGGTGTCCGCGCCTTCGACCTGAAGCTGTATCTCCTTGCCCATCTGGCGCGACAGGTCGCGGACGAGCCTCGGCAGCCGGTCGAAAACCATCGACACCGGGACCATCCTGAGTTTCGTCACCAATTCCTGGATGTCGCTCGATATCCTCCCCAGCTGAGACAGCGGATCCTCGAACGCTTTGAGCCGCGATTCCTGAACCAGACGCTC
>JAISDQ010000097.1 GCA_031264605.1 Synergistaceae bacterium
ATTTTTGGGCGTCCGTCTCTTTGGGCATTTTCAGGGCCGCCATGTACGCGTTGAACGACTCGACGTCGTCGTCCATGAGCGCCAGCGATTTTATCCTCAACCGCTCGCTGGTCTCGGCGGCGGACGCCATTTTTTCCCAGTTGGCGCGGTATTTTTCTTTGCCCACCGTGAGGTTCGACACCATAGAGACGAGGGCGAAAGCGAGAGACGTTCCGAGCGCGGCGACGCTGCCGCCTCCGGGAGCCGGCAGGTCGCTCGCGAGATCGTCCAAAAATTTATTCAGCGTTTCTTTGCCCAGGGGCATCTTTATTCCTCCATTCATAATATTTTCATTGGTTCTAAAAGAGCCCCGATACGCGGCCTTCCTCGTCGATGTCGATCCCGCAGGCGGCCGGACGCTTTGGCAGGCCGGGCATGGTCATGATGCTGCCGGTAATGGGAATGATGAAGCCCGCGCCGGCCGAAAGCCTGACCTCCCTCACTGTGAGGGTGAATCCCTCGGGGCGTCCTTTCGCGTTGGGGTCGTCGGATAGTGACGACTGCGTCTTGGCCATGCATATCAGAAAATCGTCGCATCCCAGGTCGTGAATCTGCCGAAGGTCTTTTTGGGCCTTTTCCGTAAAACTGACGGCGGCGGCCCCATATATCTTTTTCGCTATGGCGTTTATTTTTTCGACCGGCGAGGCGCCGGTTTCGTAGAGGAAATGGAAATCGTTCGGTTTTTCGCATGCTTCGATTACTGCGTTAGCAAGCTCTACGCCGCCTTCGCCGCCTTTGGCCCAGATATCCGAGCGCACGACCGGAACTCCAAGTTTCGCGCACTTTTCGGCGACGGCGCGCAGTTCGTTCTCGGTATCCGTGGGGAAAGCGTTTAGCGCCACGACTACCGGCAGTCCGTAGGACTGCATGTTTTCGGCGTGTTTTTCAAGGTTCGGGATGCCGGCTTCGAGCGCCGCCAGATTCTCTTCCGCCAGGCGTTCCTTTGAGACGCCGCCGTGCATCTTGAGGGCGCGAATGGTCGCCACGATCACCACGGCGTTCGGTTTGAGCCCCGCGAGGCGGCATTTGATGTCGAGGAATTTTTCAGCTCCCAGATCGGCGGCGAAACCCGCTTCGGTGATGAAATAGTCCGCGAGTTTAAGCCCGTATTTCGTGGCCATTATGCTGTTGCAGCCGTGGGCGATATTCGCGAACGGGCCGCCGTGCACGAAGGCGGGCACGTGTTCTATCGTCTGAACGAGGTTCGGCTTTATCGCGTCTTTCAGGAGCATCGCCATCGCTCCCTGCGCTTCGAGGTCGCGCGCGCGAACGGGTTTTCCGTCGCGGTCATAGGCGACTATTATCTCGGACAGCCTGCGTTTGAGATCGCCGATGCCGGACGACAGGCACAGAATCGCCATTATCTCGGAGGCGACCGTTATGTCGAATCCGTCCTCGCGCGGCATTCCCTCGGTTCTGCCGCCCAAACCTATGACTGTCTTGCGGAGCGCGCGGTCATTCATGTCGAGAACGCGGCGGTACGCTATCCTTCTCGGATCGATGGAGAGCGGGTTTCCCTGCTGAAGGGAGTTGTCGAGCATGGCGGCGAGCAGGTTGTGCGCCGACGTGATCGCGTGGAAGTCGCCGGTAAAATGGATGTTTATGTCTTCCATCGGCACGACCTGGCTGTAGCCGCCTCCGGCCGCTCCGCCCTTTATGCCGAATACGGGTCCGAGCGAAGGTTCGCGAAGGGCCAGCGTCACCTTTTTCCCAATCAGCGCCATTGCCTGAGCGAGACCGACCGACGTCGTGGTTTTGCCTTCTCCCGCCGGAGTCGGGGTGATCGCGGTGACGAGTATCAGTTTTCCGTCGGGGCGGTCTTTGACGCGTTCCCAGAGTCCGTGCGTGACTTTGGCCTTGTATTTTCCGTAGAGTTCCAGCTCGTCGTCCTTTACGCCCAGTTTCGAAGCCACATTGACGATCGGCTCCATCACGGTTTCCTGAGCTATCTCGATATCCGACTTGTACTTCATTCATGTCCCCCCTGCGATAGATATTTTACAAACTGTCATTAAAAAGGCTCCGCCTCGCGGCGAAGCCTTGAACGCGTGATTCCGGGCGAAGTCTTACATCTCCGGTCTGATCTTGGTGAGGAAAACGGCTTTGCCGTCTTTCGCCTCGAGGATAACTCCGTCCTTGCCCTCCGGGTTATGGAACTCGTCCATGCTTATCGTGGCGTGCATGAGTTTGAGGCCGTTGGTGGTCTCGAGCGCTTCCTTTATTTTTACGGGGTCGTCGCTGCCCGCGCGCTCTATGGCGTCCTTGAGCCAGTACACGCTGTCGTATGCCATGACCGCGTTCATGAATTCCTGACATTCGGTTCCTGTCGCTTCCTCGTATTTCCTGAAGAAATCGGCAAGGGTGGGGTCGGCTTTGTCTACGTGGCTCACCCAGAACGTGTTTGCCATAGCTTCCTGCCCGGTGATCTCCCACATGAAGTCGCCGTATCCGTCGCCGCCGATTATTGGGACGGTGATTCCGATCTCGCGCGCCTGTTTGACGGCGAGCGGCAGGCACTTGCCCATTGTCGGGAGCACCAGGATATCAGGGTTAGTGTCCTTTATCTTGGTGAGCTGAGCGCGGAAGTCGACGTCGTCGGTACGGTGCCCTTCATTGGCGATTATCCTGCCGCCGGACGCCTCGAAATCCTTCACGAAAAATTCACGGAGCCCCTCCGAGTAGTCGCTTGACACATCGTAGAGGACAGCGGCCGTCTTGGCGTTGAGGTTTTGCGTCGCGAATATCGACAAAATTCTTCCCTGATAAGGATCGAGGAAGCATATCCTGAAGTTGTACGGCTTAACCTTACCGGCTTCGTCGACCGTGACGAAAGGGTTTGTGGGCAGAGTTCCGATGTGTGGGACACGGGCTTCGTTGAATACGGGAGAAGCCGATATGCAGAGGCTGGAGCCGCTGGGTCCTATCACCGCGCTGACTTTATCCTGCTGGACGAGCCTGCGCGCCGCGTTGACCATGTCCTCGTTGCGCGTGCGGCAGTCGTACATTATGATTTCAATAGGGCGTCCCAGGATGCCGCCGGCCTCGTTGATTTCCTTGACCGCTATCTTTACGCTCTCTTCCTCGGCCACTCCGTAAGCGGCAAAGTCGCCGGTAATGGTGGCTATCTCCCCGATTTTGATGGGAGCCGCTCCGGTTGCGTCCGATGCCCCCGCGCACGCGGGCATAATAAATATCCCCGCACAAATCAGCGCGATTGCGAAAACAACGATAGAAAAAGTTTTTTTCAACGCCACTACCTCCTTTTATTTTTTGGGGATTTTTTGTTTACCGCCCCAGTACGTCAATTCTACCTCAAAAGAGGGGATATTTCACCTCGCTTTGAACCACTGGTTAATCGAAATGTCCGTTTTTGCCGGAGAAATATCCGAACGCGAATTTTTTGCCGGTTTAGAGAGGGATAATTTGCTGCCTGCGAAAACTGAATCGTCTTCACGTCCCGCCATTTTCTGAAAAAGTGTTGGGGTTTATGCTTTGGGGATTTGTCTTACGCCGCTATTTGACGCCGCATCTTTAATGATTTGCGCGTAGCCGTATTGTTGTGTCCATTCAAGTTCTTTGTATTGTACGCGATCGTATTCGTACATATATACACGGGAAAGAACAGCGCATATCCAGTCGGCGCACTGCAAATTCTGGTAAAGATGGCTCTCCGCTTGAAAGATTGGTTCAATGATCGAACTGTATTCGGCAGACCCGAAAATTGACTGTGCCGATGTATCCACCGTTTCAGTTCTGAAATTTGCGCCGCCACACTGATCTATTACGATAATTGCTTTTGCGGAACGGGTTTCGCAAAAATGGTGGACTCTTTTGTGGATTTCCGTTACTTCTGCCATGTAAAAGCTCGTCGAGTCGTGGGTGCCGGGGCATTTATATTTGAACATTCCTGTATATAGTAAAAAACCGCCAAACTTGCGCATTTTGTTTATAACCGTTTGAAATATGCGGAAATTTGTACCTCTGTATTTCAAAACGCCATGAGTTTTAAATAGGCTTGAGCCCTTTTTTTCCCAATGAAACGACTCAACGCCTGTTTTTTTTATTTCATACGCGAAATAAGTCTTTTTGAACCAGTGGAACCACGCTGAGAATGCGCGCGCGTTATCAGCGGGCATTATAAAACCGCCCAATCCAAACACAGGACTGATCATATATTTGGGGGCTGTTCTACTGATGAAAGGGCCTATATGGCCAAATTCGTCAAAATACGCGATGTAAATTGTATTTATAGTGGACATCTCCTCAAAAAGAGGGCCCACATAAAAATGGCTTTTGCCATTATATGCGAGCCTCTAATCGGCTGGCCCAATATCTTGGGCTTCCACAGGAAAAATACAATATTTGAGGCTTGCTGTCAACGTCCGACACGCTCGATTTACCAATTTACCGATCGATGCCGCGCCGAAATCCGAAAAGCCGTATTACCCCAGCAAATAGTTTTCGATCACCTGTTCCGCCGTGAAAGAGCGCACGCGCAGGCAGTGCCGCACCACTTCCTCCAGCGCGGCAAGCGGAACCGGACCCACAAGTTCGCTCTCCGCGACGCCGACGCCGTAATTATCGGCAAGCGATTTGACGAAGTCGAACGCAAGAGGTATCGATGTTTTTTCGTAGTTGGTCAGGTTCATCGAAACCTGTATCATCCCTTTTTCTTCCAGTTCCAGGGCTATCGCGCGGCAGTATCTCAATCCTCCGCTCGAAAATCTCATCCTTTTGGCTATCTCCTTACCAACCGACAGATCGTTAGTCCGCAGATTTACGTTGAAAGCTATCAGTGGGAAACGCACGCCCGTGACGGCAGCCCCGGATTTCGGCACGAACGCGAAAGGGCCTTCGTCGGGACGCCACGCTTCGTCCTTCATCTTCGTCGGCAGCGCCTCGTATTGGCCCTTTCTGATGTCAGCCAGGTTTTTCCGTTCCGGCCGGGTCGCGGCGTCCTCGTAATAAAATACCGGCACGCCCAATCCGCCCAAAAACTTGCCGTACTCGCGCGCCACAGCGAGCGCTTCTTCGGTGCTCACTCCTCTGACGGGCACGAACGGGGCGACGTCGACCGCCCCCATGCGCGGATGGCTCCCATGATGCGCGCTCATATCTATAAGCTCTATCGCCTTGCTTGACACGTTCTTGGCGCCTGCGAGAACGTCCTCGGGCGACCCGATCCACGAAAAAACGCTTCTGTTGTGGTCGGCGTCGGAATTTACCTCGATAACAGTGACCCCGTCCGTCCCCGAAAGCGCGCGCCGCATCTCCTCTATTTTCGCCTCGTCCCTGCCCTCGCTCACATTCAACTCACACAACATTATCCTTTTCATTTTGCAGTACCTCC
>JAISDQ010000104.1 GCA_031264605.1 Synergistaceae bacterium
ATCGCCCGACGTCAGCGTGTAAACGGCGGGAGGCTGAAAAACCGGCCGCGCCTCCGCCCGGTCTGGCGCGCCGAACGGGTTGGCGGCGGGAATGGATAAAGACTCCGCGTGCTCCGGCGCGGATTTTTCCGAGAGGGAATTTCCAGAGGGAGATTTACCCGCGTCGGCGGTTTCCTGCCCGCCGGACTTGTGAACCGCCTCCGAGGCGCGCGAAACCGCTTTGGGGACGCGCGTCCCGCTTTTTTCCGCCGCGGCGTGTTCGCCGTCTTCGCGGGCGGAAGACGTTTCGCGTCCGATATTTTCAGTATTTTCATTTTCATTTATATTTTCATTTGAGTCCGAAAGTTTGGCCGCGCCGGCCCTTTGGGATTCGCGGGGTTTTGTCTCCCGGGAAGCGTCCTCGGCGGCCAATTTTGCCGTTTCGCCGCTTTGGGTTTCGGCGGATTGAACAGGGCGTTCGGCGGCCCCGTCGGAAAAATTCTTTTCGTCCGCCTCCGTTTTACCCTCCGTCACGGCGGGCAAAGCGGGCGCGTTTGTTTCCGCGATAGCGGCGAGCACAGCGGGCGTCTCGGATTGCGCTTTATCATCGCAAACCGGGGGGGTATCGCCCGGCTGGGGCGCGGTCTCCGCTTCCGCGGCGCCGCCTTCCGGCGTGGGTTCGTCCTCTTCGGTTCTGCCGGCGTCCTCGCCGCAGTTATCGGGTTTGTCGGCGGCGGCCGCTTCCAACGCTTCGAGAAAAACGTCGGGGTCGAAACGCGAGGGGGGGGTTGCTTCTTGCCCGTCATCGGGCGTTTTTTCAAACTCCGCCGGACGAATGAGAGCCGGCTCTTCCAAATTCGCCGCGTCCCCGTCCGCGTCTCCGGCGAGGAACGCGAAATTCACGGGCGCCTTTGCCCCTTTGGGAGCCGTTTGGGGCGTCTTTTGCCGGGATTCCCTCATGCCTTGCAGAATATTTTTGAACGCGGCGCCCGCGTCCCCGAAATCCGCCGCTGTCTTTGCCGAAACGCAGACCTGCGCGAGATCGTTTGCCGGCGGCGCCATCTGAACAGCCATCTCGAATCTCTCCAATCATACGGCGCTAAAACAGCCGTGAGTCAACGGTTTCCTATCTCGGCGTTTTCCGTCTCTGAAAATCGGTGAGCTGTTCCGTCAGCCTCGCCGCTCTATCGGCATCCATGCGCGCGAGCAATGTGCCTCTCGTATCCTGCGGCACGCCGTCCAGTATCGACACCGCCAGTCCGTCGTCCAGTTTCTCCAATATCGCGGCGGCGTTCCGCGGCGACATATCCTGAAACGTCCTCACTATCTCGCCGAGCGCGTCGGGATCCGCCCCTCCCGCGCCTGGCGCGGACGCGCCGGCGTCCCGCTCCTCCATGTCCCTGCTCAAAGCCTCTATGCGGGCCGCGATTTCCCGCCGCTCGTCGTCGAGGGTCTTTTCCCTCGCCGAAAGATCGTCCGAGAGCGCGTTCAAATCCCTCTCGCGCTCGTCCATAGAACGGCTCGTCTCGGCTATGCGCGTCTCCCATTCATCGAGTTCCATGGCCCTCCGTTCGTCGGCCGTCATCGCGTAAATGGCGGGTATGGCGAGCAGCCTGGCCAGTTCTTCTCCCACGTAGGGGATTTTGGGGACGACGGGATATACATACGGCCTCAGATCCACGCCGCCGCTCGCCTGCAAACCCGCCGCGATTCCCGAGGCGAGCAGCAGAAGGATAATAAAAAATCCGCAGCCCTTTCGCTTTTTTTTCTTCTTCTTTTTCGCGACGGTCCTTCCCTCGTCGGGAGAGGGCCTGGGTTCCGCGGCCGCGGATACTTCCTCTCTGATTTCCCTTTCCTGCGCGTCGGCCATATTCAATCGCCCCTGGAATATTTTCGGTAAAGCGCCAGCACGTTTTTAACGTAACGCTGCGTTTCGGGAAAAGGAGGGACGCCATTGTAGGAGTCCACCCTGCTCGGCCCAGCGTTATACGCCGCCAGCGTCTTGACATAGTCTCCATCATATTTATCGGCCAATTGAGAGAGATATTTTATACCCCCCTCGAGATTTCTTTCGGGATCTTTGGGATCGACTCCCAATCCCTTGGCGGTGCTGGGCATCAACTGCATGAGGCCTATCGCGCCGGCGCGCGAAATCGCGTTCGGGTTGCCGCCGCTCTCCATGCGCATCACGGCTCGCGCGAGGTCGGGGTCGACTTCGTACTGTTCGCAAAGCTCCCGCATCTTGTCCTCCCACATGCTCATGCGTTCCGACAGGCCGGACGGCACGGATATGGAACCGTCCTCATCGCGCTCGTAGCGTTCGTAAGGGTCGTCCAGCACTTCCTCCAGCACTTTTTCGAAACGTTCGCCCGGTTTCGTTTCCTCGGGCGGCGACGGTGGGTAGACCATCGCCTCTATCTCCCTGATGCGCCCCAATACCCTTGTGATTCCCGTCATTGGCGTCCTCACGCAGATGCGCCTCCTTGCCTCGCGTCCCGCTTGAAGCGCATGGACGCGATGTCGTCCAGGTTTTTCTGTTCAGCGTCCAGCGACGCTTTATCCGCTTTTTCCACGAGCCTGCCAACATACCGCGACATGAGCTGCACATTCTGGTGACGCGTGAGAAGTTCGGCCTTTGTTTCCTCTATTTTGTCGCGGCATACCTCAAGTTCCTGCCTGTCATCCGCCAGCTTCCGCTCCATCATGTCGATGCTCTGACGGGCGAACCACAGTTCCTGCGGCGACACCGCCCCGCCGGACGGAACGCAAAAACTGGCGACGGCGTCGTCGCGCATATTTTCGGTATCGTTTATCCTGCCCAGTATCGCGCCTTCCTCGGCCACCTGCTCCGCCAGCTCCGACCTCGTTATGTCGCGCTCCACCGTGCGGACGTGAAGAACCCTCTTAAAACGGACGACTTCCTTTTTGCCCATTGTTTTTCCCCTTCGTTTCCGCGCCGTCGATATCCGTCGCCATTATACCGGCTCGTCCCGAATTACCGCGATTTTTTCGCGCGCGGCGAGTGCAGCGCACACGGCGAGCCCCGGCCTACAAGGTGGGCGCCAGGCTCAAAAGCTGCCTCACCGTTTCCTCGAACTGGAAATTTTCGCCTATGCCCTGTTTGAGGAAGGCCTCGACGGAATTTATATGCTTCAGCGCCCAGTCGACCTTGGGGTTGCTTCCCGGTTTGTATGCGCCTATGTTTATGAGGTCCTGAGCCTCCTCGTACACCGCCAGAAGCTCCTTTATCCTGCCGGCGGCGGCGTTCTGCTCGGGCGAGACCACCGCGGACATGACGCGGCTGATGCTGCGCTGAACGTCGACCGACGGGTCATGATATCTGGAGGCGAGCTGCCTGTTCAGCACGAAATGGCCGTCGAGAATTCCGCGCACCGCGTCGGCGATGGGCTCGTTCATGTCGTCACCCTCCACCAGCACCGAATATATCGCCGTTATGCTCCCTCTTTCCCCGGTGCCAGCCCTCTCCAGCAGGCGGGGAAGCAGCGCGAACACCGACGGGGTATATCCCCTCGTGGCCGGAGGTTCCCCGATGGCAAGGCCGACGTCGCGCTGGGCCATCGCGATCCTGGTGACCGAGTCCATCATCATCAGGACGTTTTTGCCCTCGTCCCGGAAATATTCGGCTATAGCGGTGGCGGTGAGAGCCGCCTTGAGGCGGACCAGCGGAGGCTGATCGGACGTGGCCACGACCACCGCCGACCTCGCGAGCCCGGCGGGGCCGAGGTCGCGCTCCAGAAACTCCTTGACCTCCCTGCCGCGTTCGCCGACCAGCGCGATGACGTTCACGTCGGCCTCGGTGTTGCGGGCCATCATTCCGAGCAGCACGCTCTTGCCGACGCCGGAGCCCGCGAATATGCCCACGCGCTGTCCCTGTCCGAGCGTGAGTACGCCGTCTATCACTTTGACGCCGACCGAAAGAGGCTGTTCGACCATCTGACGCCTCAAAGGATGGGGGGGGGAGGAATTGAGGGGATAATAACGCGCCGAAGGAACGGGGCCCAGGGAATCGAGGGGATTGCCCAGTCCGTCGAGAACTCTCCCCAGGAGCGCGTGCGATACGTTGACGCCCAGCGGCCTGCCCATGGACAGAACATCGCACCCGGGGCCTATGTCGGACAATTCCCCGAGCGGCATCATCAGCACCCGGTTCGTTCGGAATCCTACCACTTCGGCCCTCAGAACGGTTTCCCTGTTGCGGAAGCGAACCTCGCACAGGTCGCCGATCTGGACGTCGGGGCCCTGGGATTCTATCACCAGCCCCACCACCTGCACTACCCGGCCGTTGATGCGTATCAGCTCGGTCTGTGACAGACGCCCCTCCAGGGCGACGAAAATATCCCCGGCGCGATCTTCCGCGGCCGCCGTCAAAATATTTTACCCGGCGGATTCAGGCTCTTCCGAGGCTTCGTTTTCGAGCAGCAGATTTCTGACCTCGGATGATACCTGTTCCAACTGTGTCTTCCACCTCGCGTCGTAAATGCCGAGGTTCGTCTCTATAAGGCAGCTGCCCTTCTCGACGTGATCGTCGGACATCAGCTCGAAAAATTTCACGCCCCTGATGGAATCCATGAGCGCGTCCTTGTTTTCCTCTATCATGGTTACGTCGGACGGATTGAGGTACACTATTATCCGTTCCCTGTCGCTTATCCTCTTCAGCAGTTCCGAGACGATCCGCTCTATGACTTTGGGATCCAGATCGACCATCGTGGCGAGCATCTTCGACAGCATCATCTCCCAAAGCCTTATGAGCTGCGGGGAGTGCGTTTTGGCCAGATGTTCCCTCGATTGTCCGAGCGAGGCCGCTATGCCCTCCAGCAGGGATATCGCTCCCGCGAACTTGCCCTCGTATTCCTTCCTCACGCTCGCCTCGGCTTTCGAGAGCCCTTCGGCGTATCCCTTGTCGAACCCTTCCTTGTGGCCGGACTGGCGCGACGTCTCTTTCAGAGCGGCCGCCTCGGCGGCCGCGTTCGCTCGGAAATCGTTCCGTTCGCGGTCGAGCGCCGCGCGCTCGGACGTCATTTGAAGCCGCAATGTTTTACATTCTTCCCGGGACTCTGAAAGGTCTTTCTCGCGGCCGCGAAGCTCGGACCGCAATTTTTTCACTTCGGCCTCGGCCATTTCGAGGGCCGATCTTTCGACTTTATCTTCTTCGTGTTTTATGGGGGCGCTCGTCTCTTCGGGGGATATGTATTCCATCTGGCCGCGAGTCACCCTGACGGCGCCGGGAAGCAGACGGACCGCTCGGATGAGGCGCTGCCTCGACGGATCGCTAGACAACCAGCTCTTCCTCTCCGCTTCGGGATATTACGATTTCGCCCGCTTCCTCCAGAGACCTCACGACGTTCACTATCTTCTGCTGGGCTTCCTCTACCATGCGCACACGCACCGGGCCCATGAAGTCCATGTCCTCTTTCAGCATGTCCGCCGCGCGCTTGGACATGTTCTTGAAGAATTTCTGCCTCAGATCCTCGGAAGCGCCTTTCAGCGCGAGGCCCAGATCCTTCAGGTCAACTTCGCGCAGCACGCGCTGCAGGGAACGGTCGTCCATGCCTCCGATGTCGTCGAACATGAAGAGGCGTTTCTTTATCTCCTCCGCCAGCTCGGGATCCTGTTCCTCCAGGGCCTCTATGATATTTCTTTCCGTGCCGCGGTCGACCCGGTTTATGAGATTCACTACCGCGTCTATGCCGCCCGCTATCGTGAAATCCTGCCCCATAACGGTCGACAGTTTTCTCTCCAGCACGCGCTCCACTTCCCTCAATACCTCCGGCGTTATCCTGTCCATTTTGGCCACGCGCCGCGCGACGTCCCATTGCGCGCCGGGGGGCAGGCCGCTCAGGACGAGCGCCGATTGTTCGGGCGAAAGATATGAAAGTATGAGGGCAATCGTCTGCGGGTGTTCGTTCTGTATGAAACTCAGCAGTTGCTGCGGGTCCGTGTGCCGCACGAAATCGAAAGGGCGAACCTGGAGGCTCGCCGTTATCCTGCGCAGTATATCCTGAGCCTTGTCGGAACCCAGCGCCTGCTCCAGCAGCTTGCGCGCGTAATCGACGCCGCCCTGGGTCATGAACTCGTGCGCCATTATCATTTCCTGGGCTTCCTTGAGGACGTCCAGTTTTATATCGGGCGTGACCTTGCGGAGGTTCGCTATCTCCAGGGTGAGAAGTTCTATGGTGGTGTCGTCGATATGATGGTACGCCTTGGCCACCGCGTCGGGGCCGAGGGTCACCATCAGAATCGCCGCTTTCTCTCTCCCTTTCAGGTCGTGAGCTTTGCTCATACGTCCTCGATCACCCAATTTTTGATCAAATTGGCGAGTTCCTCAGGATTGTTCAGAGCGTAACTCCGCAATTGCTCCTCCAGTACCGACAGTTCGCCCTGGGCAGTCATCAAATCGGGGTTTTCAAGCAATTCTCTGAGAGACGGCACAGTGTCCTCCGTTTTCTGAGCGGACCGCAAAGCCGCCGCGCCCCTGCGTTTGCGAATCCACATAGCGGCAAGCGCCAAGCCCACGGCAAGAAGAATGAGGAGCGAGACAATCCCCACTATCATGCGCCGCCGGCGTTCCGCGGCCAAACGCGCGGCAAAAGCGTCGGGCTGAGGGGGGGCGAACGGCATCGCCACTATCGATATTTTGT
>JAISDQ010000121.1 GCA_031264605.1 Synergistaceae bacterium
GTCGCCGGAAATTCCGGCGCTCGCGTTGAGCATGATTATTTTTCCGCGCGCTTTTTCGATCAAAGGATTATCCTCCAGACAGATTAAAGTGTTTCCATTATACCGCTATGCCGCCGCCGCGCGTTTTGGCGTCCGCCGCCAACGCCGAGCCGCAATGGTATATAATCACCAATGTCGGCGGCGATTCGGAGAAGGGGTGAATGTCCGTGTCTGTGAGAAACAGTTTTTCAAAAATTCGGGAGATATGCGCGCCGCGCGCCGCGGACGCTTCTTAGATGGCCTCGCGCCAGCCGGTCATCTGGTGGAGCCTTCGCTGCTTCATGTTGCTCTGCGGAGCGCTGGGACACGACGCCGCGGTGAAACTCGGAGGCGTTGTGGGGAGGCTCGTCGGTTTTTTTTCATTCAGCAGGACGGCCAGGGCGCGTTCGAGGGCGGCCAGGATTCTGGGCGTTACCGACGAACGGGCGCGCGAGATCATAAGCGGCACGTACGAACATTTCGGCAAAGCGCTCGTCGAATTCATAAGGTTGCCGAGGACGTACGGCAATATCGGCGAGTTCGTCACCGTGAAGGGCGAGGAAAATATCCGCGCTGCCCTGAGCATGGGGCGCGGCGCCATATTCCTCTCCGCTCACATAGGATGCTGGGAGTACGGAGCGGCCGCTTTGAGCAGGCGCGGTTTTCCCATGAACGCGCTGGGCACGGAACAGCGTGACGAACGGATAACGAAGGCGATATTGGATATACGTTCCAGGGCCGGCGTGAAACCGGTGGGAAAAGGGATGGACCTGCGCGCGGCGCTGACCTGTCTTAAAAAAAACGAAGTGCTGGCCGTACTGTTGGATCAGGACGCTAAAAACGGCGGCATACTGTCGCCTTTTCTGGGACATCTTGCCAGCACTCCTTTCGGCATAATAAAAATCGCGCACAGGCACGGGATTCCGATCGTGCCGGTGCATATAACCCGCGACGACGACGGGCGGCGCATGACGATGATCCTCGAAGCGCCTTTAGAGGGGCGCGACGGAAGGCCTTTCGGGGAGGATATCAAGTACGCGGTGGATAAGTGCAACGAGAGGATATCTGAGTGGATTCGCGAAAAGCCCGGACAGTGGATGTGGACCTACCCCCGGTGGGAATCGACTCTCAACGACAGGTGAACCGCCCGTTGTACTGCGGGATAGACCCCGGCCGGGAAAAATTCGGCTTCGCCGTGGGAAATACCGAAATTCTTTCCTTCGCGGCTATAATACCTTTCGAAAATATGGCGGACGCGCTAGAATGTTTATTGGACGGCGGCGCCGAACGGATAGCTTCGTGGAGGACCGAGGGTACATGCAAGAGTTTCGGCGCGATAAGCCGGGTATTTATTGGGAACGGCACCGGACACGAACATTACGCGGGCATATTCCGAGATTCCGGTATCGTGACGGAAATCACGGACGAGCGCATGACTACGCTCGAAGCCAGAGACTTATATTGGCGGCTGCACCCGCCGAAGCGGCTGTGGAGTTTGCTGCCCCGGTCGCTATTGACCCCGCCCCGTCCCGTAGACGATTTGGCGGCGTGGATCATCATGCGGAGGACATTGGCATCGCGGTAATTTGTTATTTTGTAATCGCGCGGCTGCGGAATCACATTTTTAATGATAGAATATTAATCGCCACTTATGCTGAAGGCAGGGAAGAATAATGGCCACCGACGCGTCCGCGTTCCTTTCGATACTTGTAAATTCATATACGGGCTCTCTTATTACCGTCAGCAATACGGTCGGAATCACGGCCGAATTTTTGAAATCGGAGATAGCCCAAGGCATAAACGCTCCCGGCAGCAGAGTCGCCGCGCTCATCGGCATTGTGGGAGGCTCTATGCACAGCACCGCGTCGCTTATGGCCGACATGCAGGCTTTCGAAGCCTACGTGGCGGCGTTCACGGGCGGCATGATCAAGGCCGACACGGATGATCCGATGGCAATGAGCGTATTGGGCGAATTCACAAACATGATAAGCGGCCAGGCGCTCATCAAAGCCAACATCCCAGGTCTCGACATCACTCCCCCTCAAATGCTCTCCGGGGAAAACATAAAGGCCATCCCCCCGAACAGGGGAGACGTGAAGAGTTTCACCCTCCCTTTCAAGGTTAACGGCGGAAAAGTTTTTCTGATACTCTCGGTTCACGGGACATAAGAGTCATAAAAATCAACGCCGGTTTGAAAACGGGGGCCCGTCAGTTTACCTGACGCGGCCGTTTTCTCTTTTCCTCCGAATAATCCAGCGCTCGCGCCTCGCCCCTTATGACGCGCCTCGCTCCCTCCGCCAGCGCGTTCATTTCCTCCTCGCCGGGGACGATTTCGACCGGGGCGATGAACTCGACCCGCGAGCGTATCAGCTCCGCCAAAAGCCCGAAACGGGTCATTCCGCCGGTGATAATTACGCGGTCCACCTTTCCGGAACAGACGGCGGCCATAGAGCCTATGTCCTTGGCTACCTGAAAGGCGAACGCCTCCACTACTCCGCGCGCGGCGCGATTTCCGTCACGAACCATGTTTTCGACCTCGCGCATGTCCTTGGTGCCCAGATATGAATATACGCCGCCCTCGCCGTTCAGCCTGAGCCTCGCCTCCTTGAGGGAATAACCGCGTTCGCAGCACATATCGACTACATCCTGCACCGGAACGCCTCCCGCCCTGTCCACCGAGAAACTTCCCTCGTTCAAGGGGTCGCACGCGTCGATCACCCTGCCGTTCATGTGAGCGCCGACGCTTATTCCGCTGCCCAGATGCGCCACTACAAAGCATACGTCCTCGTACCGTTTCCCGGCGGAAGCGGCAACTTTTCTGGCGACGGCTTTCTGGTTCAGCGCGTGAAAGCGCGATACCCTGTCGATGCCAGCGAGTCCGGAGTACCTGGCCTCGGGAACGAATTCGTCGGTCGATACCGGATCCACTATGAACGCCGCGCACCCCGCCTTACCGGCGAATTCTCCGGCCAGAACCGGGCCGAGGCACGACGCGTGTTCGCCGTATTTCATTGCCCGCGCGTCAGTCAGCATTTCATCCGACACTTCGTACACGCCTCCGGGAATCGGGGCAAGTATCCCCCCTCTGCCGACGACGGCGTCAAGATGCCCGTGACCGGCCCCATTGCGCTCCAAAATTTCGGATATCAGTTTTTTTCTGTAAGGAATCTGGTCCGCGAGCGAGTCGAACGTCTTCAATCGGGACGCGCTGTGCGTGACGGATTCCTGAAAAGTCACGCCGTCTCCGCGAAACATCGCTATTTTCGTGGAAGTCGCTCCCGGATTGATGACGAGTATTTTGGATGTCATTAATTCACCTGTTTTCGTTTAAACGAGATCGTCGCTGTACGCCGCCAGATCGGGCAGCCAGTTATATCTTATAAGCCTGTAGTTTCCCCATTGCGTCGGTATCGGCCTGTATTCGACCAGATGAACCGCGCAGTGGTCGAGCCCGAAGCGGAATATATCTCCGAGGTAGATGCCGAAAATCCCGGATATTATACTCCACATAAAAGCTCCGTGGGCGACCAGGAGTATCTTCGACAGTCCTTCGGAGGCGAGCGCTATCCGTTCGAACGCTTTCATTCCGCGCTCGCGCAGACGCACGAAAGTCTCCCCGCCCGGAGCGGACACGTTTGCCAGATCGAGGCCGCGCTCGCGAAATATATCGACGTATTTTTCCCTGATTTCCGCGACGGTCTTGCCGTCCCATTCTCCCATATTTATCTCCCGCAGCGCGGGATCGCGCTCGACCCCGCGCATTGGCGGCCGCTGCGATTCGGCGACGATATCCGCCGTTTCAGCCGCGCGCGACAAGTCGCTGGAAATGATGCGGTCGAACCGAATGGACGACAGCGCGCGCCCAATATTTTTTGCCTGCTCCTTGCCCAGCGGCGAAAGCGGATAATCGGTCCAGCCGTATACATAGGAGCGTTCGTCCGGAAACCGCGGTTTTCCGTGGCGCAGCATATAAATTTGAAGCCTGCGTTCCGCGCCGCGGTTCGGCGGCTCGCTCGAAGTATCCTTAATCATAATTGGCATTTTTGTTCTCACTTCCCATCATTACGTAGTTTACACCCTCAGTATTTACACTGCACTATCAATTTTTGAATTAGAAACGTTTCTGCTATAATGTTTGGGACTTTCTGTATAGGGGCGAGTTTAGTGGCCGATAAGACAATTCTTCCTGCTGTACTGGTTAATTCCTACATTTCCGCGTTGATAAGCGTCAGCGACGGAGTCGGCATGATCGCGGACTTCGTCAAACCCGAGATGGCCAGAGGCGTCAAAGCCCCGGGCAGCAGGGCGGCCGCGTTCATCGGAATCGTCGGAGGCCCCAGCCACTGCACTGTGGCGCTGATGGCCGATATACCGGCATTCGACGCTTACGTGAAAGCTTTCACCGGCGGAATGATAAAAGCCGATCCCGACGACAGCATGTCCATGAGCGTGCTTGGGGAAATGACCAACATGGTCAGCGGCAGGGCGCTGATTTTCGCCGAAATGCCCGGCCTCGACATTACGCCTCCTCAATTGTTCTCCGGCGACAGTATAAAACTCTCCCCCACGGTGAAAGCGAACGTGAAAAGTTTCACCCTGCCGTTCGACGCGGGCGATGGCAGAATATATCTGGTGATTTCCGTTTACTGAGGTTGACTCTTCACTGACGGGGCGGTTTTTCGGCAATTGATTTTAAAATGGGTTTAAATTCGGGCGTTTCGAAAAAGAATCGCGTGCACGGCGGAACCAGTTCGCGCGCTTTTTCGAGGCGTCCCTCGCCCAAAAAGCGCCGCACGCGCGAAGCGCTGACGGGCTCGCCCCCGATTTCAAGGCGCTTCAGTTCCGTAACCTGAATGCCTCGCGGGGGAAGTACGCGTTTCATGGTTTGGTTGTAGACGCGAGTGACGCCGGAAAAAGGCTCTTCGCCGACGAAACGCCGCGTCACCCGCAAAACCGGGGCGATCATCGACGCGAAAATCTCCAAATCGAGTTCGGCGTGTTCGGAAGCTAAATCTTCCTCGCGCGTGAAGTACGAGGGGAAAGTCGCTCCCGATACCGCGTAATCGCCCCCGCTCGCGACAGTCACATTGCCGATGCCGGATACGCCTTCGCTGACGAGACGAAGACGCACGTCAAACGGGAATTTGGACATATCCTCTTTTACCACGAGCACATAAAGCCTGCCGCTCGCCGCGGCCGCCTGTTCGATGAGATATCTGTGCCCCAGTGTGAACGGATTGCAATTGACGACCACGCAGGAAGCGCCGGTTGTCTCGTTTCCCGCCGTTTCGGAAAGCCGGGCAAGAAATTCTTCTATTCCGGGCCTGCCCCATTCGAGCAGCGAGGACGACGCGGCGGCGGCCACCGTCCTGAATCCCAGCGACGCGAAACGCGGCGCGGAATCTGTCTTGGTGAAAAGAAAGAGGTGCCGCAAGCCGCGTTCCGACGCGTGACGCAGTAGCAAAGTCAGTATTTTGGATGTGAGGCCCTCGCCGTCATATTCCTCACGCACGGCCACGCCCTGAATGATGTTGCGAACGAGGGAACCGGTGGCGGAGAGACGGTCGTCGCAGTCGAACAGCCCATAAATGACATCCTCGCCTCCCGGCGCGCGAAGCCCGCGCGAAACCAGGAGGCGCTCCCGCTGCTCCAGATCGGATCTGGAAGTCAGAATCCGTTCATAATACATCGTTTATTTTTTCGTCGAAACGCGGCTCCCGCGCCGTCTTTTTACGGGCATCGGCGCGGGTTGGGGAAACGGGCCCGCCGGGTCGAACGTCCATCTGTCGAGTTCGCCGTCGTAACCGCACTGGCCGCAGCGGGGCGAATTAGTTATCGGCAGCGAAGGCGTCTCTTCGTCGAGGCTCTCCGCGCACTTGTCACAAAATGTTTCTCCCTCAAAAACGTCGAGCTGCGTCGCGGGCGCGCCGCATTTGGCGCAGACATCCCGCGGCGGGACGTTTCGCGCGAGAAGCTGCGCTTCTTCCCTCTGGGCCGGGCGGGAACATTCGCCGACGATCGTGACGATTATATCGGTGGTCGTGCCGAAATCGTACTCGTACGGGAGCTTGTCGCCTATTAAAAACGAGGACAGTTTACGCGACATGCCAAAGTCGTCCTCGTCTTCGTCGTACCACTCATCGTCCAGGCGAAACGCGCTCAAATGCCCGCAGCACTCGCACCAGATCCGCCGGAGGAAGCTGTCCGCCGCCGAAAGCGCGGCGTCGGCCGGCACGCTGAAATAAATCCAGTAGCCTTTGTAATACGCTCCCTCGGCTTTGAGGAGAAAACACCGCTCATCGCCGCCGTTATGATCTTTCATTATGTGGTTCCTGATCGCCGTTTTGCCCGCGGTTTTGCCGCAGATAAAGCAATTCCCCCGTGTTTGCGCCATCGATTTCCCCCCCGATATGTTCGGTTATTTTTGCGACAGGCATTTCTAATTCAACGGTAAGCGTACAGGATATTGTAGCTTAAAAATTCGGTATACGGCGTCTGTTTATAGTAATCTCCAACAACAGTATAATAATGCTTGAAAAGAGGGGGCGGTTGTCATTCTGAAAATTTGGCATTGCGGCGGGCAGGATATTTCGGCTTCGCGACCCAAGAATAAACGAGAATTTAAGGGAGGCGTACAAATTGCAGACTATATCGCTTGAGCAGTACGTGGCTGAAATCGACAAAGAGGAAGCCTGGATGGAAGGCAAGTTTGAGGTCGCACGGAAAATACTTGACGAGGGTTTTCCAGCCGAAGTAATCAGGAAGTGTACTGGTATAGATGAAAATTCCATGCTTTCATTGCGATAACTGACCGCATGGAATGTAGAGTATGTGCTTCGTTTCGAGACCGTTCGCGCGGAGACGCCGTATCAAACGCAACAGGCAATATGTCTTCCCGCTGCGCCGCACTCCGCTCAGTGTGATTATCTTTCCGCCGTCAAGCGGCACGTCGGCCGATCTGTCCCAAATTTCGGGCAGTTCGCGTTCCTGCGCGTCGA
>JAISDQ010000197.1 GCA_031264605.1 Synergistaceae bacterium
CCGAACGAGTTTAAGATTCTCGCGTGTCTCGCGTCCCGTCCCAACAGGGCGTTTTCGAGGGAAGAACTGATAAGCGCCGCGCTGGGGGACGATTTCGACGGGTTCGAGAGGACCGTCGATTCGCACGTTAAAAATCTCAGGAGCAAGATAGAGGACGATACGGCGAGACCCCTGTACGTCCTGACGGTAAGGGGAGTGGGTTACAGGTTCGGAGGGAGCGCCGCCGGTTGAAACTGACTCTCAAGTCGAAATTGGTCGTTTCTTACGTGGCCGTGTCGGCGTTTCTCGCGATATCCCTTTTCGCGGTGTCCGCGTATTATCTCGACCGGCAGTTTCAGATTTACGTATCCCACAAACAGGATATGAAAAACATGGAGATCGTGGACGCCATCTCCGCCAATTTTGCCGATAGCGGCGAAAATCCTGACGCCGAGTTTCTGAATTTCGCGGACGAATTCGGGCGTTCCATGCTCGAACAGGGGGTCGTCATCATGGTGTACGACGCGCGCGGCAAGCTGTTGTACTGCCCGACCGTCGAAATCCAGGGGTGCGTCCACATGACGGAGGGTTCCGCCTCGTCCCCGAACGACGCCTGTCCGCAGTTCGACGGCGCCTACGCGAAAGAGAGTTTCGCCATAGAGCGCGACGGCCGGGCGGTCGGCTCCGTGACGCTGGGGTATCATCATCCCTTTTATTACAGCGAGAGCGACAGGAGTTTTTTGTCCGCGTACAACCGCGCGTTTTCCGGAATGTCGGTCGTGTTCTTCGCTATCGCCGTGACGATAGGGCTGGTGATGGCGGGAATGATAGCCGGCCCGATAATATCGATGACGAAGAGAACGCGCGAAATAGCGGACGGCAATTATTACGGGGACGCGGTCGTTACCGGCACTAAAGAGATAGACGAGCTGTCGTCGAGCGTAGCTCACCTAGCCGAGAGCCTGAGAACCCAGTTCATGCTCAAAAAGCGGATGGCGGACGCGTATTCGCACGAATTCAGGACTCCGCTGTCGGTTCTCCAGAGCAATCTGGAGGCCATGATAGACGGAATATGGCAGCCGGACAGAGAACGCCTCGAAAGCATACTGGCCGAGACTCTCAGGATATCGCGCATGGTGTCGGACATCGACAGGCTGGTGCAGGCCGGCGGCGGCGAGTCTCCGATAGAAAAAAAGCCCGTCGACGTCACGGCGATGACGGAACGCATACTGAAGGGATTCGAGGCTTCCGCCGCCGAAAAGGGCGTTGAACTGAGTTTCGAGGGGAAAAAATGCGAGGCAAAGGTCGACCCCGACAAATTCAGCCAGGTGATAATGAACCTGGTGTCGAACGCCGTGAAGTACACTAACTCGGGAGGCCGCGTAAAAGTTACCGCCGGCGAGGACGGCAATGACGCCGTCCTGTCCGTGGAGGACGACGGGATCGGCATCGACGGGCGCGACATGCCGTATATTTTCGAACACCTTTACAGGACGGACGAATCGAGAACGAGAGACTCCGGAGGCAACGGAATCGGGCTCTCCGTGGCAAAGGCGATCGTGGAAAACCACGGCGGCCGTATAGAAGTGAAAAGCCGCCCCGGAGAGGGCAGCGTTTTTACGGTGAAAGCGCCGCTGGGCGGCAAAGCAAACTGAAACTGAACGCCCGCGTTATCATTGTGTCAAGCACTCTCTCTCGCCGGCACCGCGCGCCGTCTTCGAGACGCGCCGGTATCCGTCCGTCATCAGCAGTCCTCCGTGCCCCACCTACAACGAAACTATTCGAAGTCAGCGTACTTTGCGGCGGCGTCCGCCACGTGGGCGAGCAGCACCGAGGTCGTGACGGCGCCCACGCCTCCGGGGACCGGAGTCACGGCGGCGGCGATCTCAGCGGCTTCGGCGAAATTTACGTCGCCGCGGAGGCTTCCGTCGTCCAGCACGTTTATGCCTACGTCGATCACCGTCTGGCCTGGCGACAGATATTCCCCGCCGATTATTTCCGGGCGTCCCGCTGACGCCACCAATATCTCGGCGTTTCTGCACGCCGAGGGCATGTCGGCCGTGCGCGTGTGACACACCGTTATCGTGGCGTGCCGGCCGAGGAGCATCATGGCGGCGGGCTTGCCCACCACCAGGCTGCGGCCTATCACCGTCGCGCGTTTTCCCTTCAGCTCGACGCCGTAAAAATCCAGTATCTCCATGCAGGCCTGCGCAGTGCAGGGCGGATAGCCCCTGCCGGAGCCGGCAAACACGCCCGCGAGCGACGCGTCGGTTATCCCGTCGACGTCCTTCCCGGGTGCCAGCGAATTTCTTACAGCGTCGTCGTCCATGTATTTTGGCAGCGGGCGGAACAGGAGCACGCCGTGCACCGTTTTGTCGGAGTTCAAACCGCGCAGAGTCTCGATGAGCCGCTCCTGCCCGCAGTCTTCTGGAAGCGCCACGCCGCGGGCCTCGACGCCGGCGGCCGCGCAGCGCTTCTTCGCCGTGCGCTCGTACGATATGTCGTCGGGCTTCTCGCCGACGCGCACTATCGCGAGCGCCGGCCTGACGCCGTTCGCCTCCAGCATTTTCACCGCGGCCTGAATTTTTTCGTTCAGCGCCGCCGCGACCGGCGCGCCTTTGAGTATCTCCGTCATTATGATATCGCCCCTCCCGAATCCCGGCGAATATCCTCGGGATTCTAATATTCCGGCGGCATTTCCGCCAGTTCGGCCATCGAGAACACCGGGCCGTCCACGCAGACATATCTGCGGCCGATGTTGCATTTGCCGCACTTGCCGACGCCGCAGGTCATTCTCATTTCGAGCGTAGTATACAGCCTGTCTAAGGGCAGGCCCATTTCGGTCAGAGATTTCTGCACGGCTTTTATCATTACCGGCGGCCCGCA
>JAISDQ010000199.1 GCA_031264605.1 Synergistaceae bacterium
TTTTTCACGTTCGTCCTAAATTTACAAATTTAATTATATAATATTATTTCGTAGATGTACCCCGTGAATATCGGGGCGCAATATTTGCATGAATGCTTTTTTGCTATGAATGCTTTTATGGTAATATTGAAGCATAAATCGGTCAATCGCGTTCGATGCGGTTCAATTAAGCGCCGAAGAAAGTCTTCGGTAATTCAGGGGAGGAAGTTAAGGAAATGTCAAAAAAGACCAACGTCACACTGGACGGAAACGAAGCGGCCGCATACGTCGCTCACGCGACCAACGAGGTTATTTCGATATATCCCATAACCCCGTCGTCGCCAATGGGTGAATGGGCGGATCAATGGAGCGCCGAGGGACGCCCCAACATCTGGGGCACGATCCCCGCGGTAATGGAGATGCAGAGCGAGGCCGGCGCGTCCGGCGCGTATCACGGAGCCTTGCAGACGGGCGCGTTGAGCACGACCTTCACGGCTTCCCAGGGGCTGCTCCTCATGATCCCAAATATGTTCAAAATAGCGGGAGAGCTGACGAGCACCGTCATGCACGTCTCCGCGCGCACACTGGCCACTCACGCGCTCTCGATATTCGGCGACCATTCCGACGTCATGGCCGCGCGTTCAACGGGCTGGGCGATGCTTTGTTCCTCGTCGGTACAGGAAGTGATGGACATGGCGCTCATATCCCAGATGGCCACTCTCGAAGGGCGCGTCCCCATACTCCATTTCTTCGACGGTTTCCGCACGAGCCACGAGGTCATGAAAGTGGAGTCCATTTCGTACGACGACATGCGCGCGCTGATAGACCAGGATTTGGTCTACGAGCACAGGGCGCGCGGGCTTTCCCCCGACAATCCGGAACTCCGCGGCACGGCGCAGAACCCGGACACTTTCTTCCAGTCCCGCGAAGCCTGTACGCCGTATTTCAAGGAGATGCCGAGCGTGGTGCAGCGCGCCATGAACCGATTCGCCAGCCAGGTTGGGCGCAGTTATCATCTCTTCGACTATTACGGCGCTTTCGACGCGAAACGCGTGATAGTGATGATGGGCAGCGGCGCTTATGTGGCGCGCGAGGCGGTGGAACACATGGTCGCCAAGGGCGAGCGCGTCGGGCTTCTGATAGTGCGCCTGTACCGTCCGTTCGATATCGGGACTTTCCTGAATTCACTGCCAGCCACCGTCGATTCGGTCGCCGTTCTCGATCGTTGCAAAGACCCGGCCGCTCCCGGAGAACCTCTCTACATGGACGTCGTCCAGGCTCTCTCCTCCCGCCCCGAAGTCACCGTTATAGGCGGGCGCTATGGGCTGTCGTCGAAGGATTTCACGCCGGCCATGGTAAAATCCGTTTACGACGAACTCATCAGGCTCGAACCCAAAAACAGCTTCACGACCGGCATAGAGGACGATATTTCGTTCAGCAGCCTCCCTTACGACCAGAATTTCACCACGGAAGACGCCAAATGCGTGCGCTGTCTTTTCTACGGGCTCGGCTCGGACGGCACCGTAGGCGCAAACAAAAACTCGATCAAAATCATCGGCGAGGATACCGACAATTACGCTCAGGGCTACTTCGAGTACGACTCCAAAAAATCGGGCGGCATCACCACCAGTCACCTGCGTTTCGGGCCGAATCCCATTTACGCGTCGTATTTCATACATCACGCGAATTTCGTGGCGTGCCATCAGTTCTCCTTCCTGGAGAGATACGACATGCTCAAGAGCGCCATGCCGGGCTCCACGTTCCTGCTGAACAGCCCCTACGGCAAGGACGAGGTGTGGGGCCACATTCCCGCCAAGGTACAGCGCCAGCTCATCGAAAAGAAAATAAAACTGTACATCATCGACGCGGTGACCATCGCTAAGGATACCGGCATGGGGGGCCGCATCAACACGATAATGCAGACGTGCTTCTTCGCCATCAGCGGCGTCCTGCCGAAGGACGAGGCCATCGACGCCATAAAGAAGTCGATCAAAAAGACCTATGGCAAGAAGGGCGACGAAATAGTCAGAAAGAACATCGACGCGGTCGACTCCACGGTCGCGAACCTGTTCGAGGTCAAAGTGCCGGAGGAAGTGACGGCTCAGTTCGACGTGAGGCCGGCCGTCGCCGACGAATCGCCGGAATTCGTAAAACAGGTGCTCGCCCCCATGATGATAAACGAGGGCGATTCCCTGCCGGTGTCGGCGATGCCCGAGGACGGCTCATATCCCACTTCGACCTCGCAGTACGAGAAACGCAACGTCGCCATCGACATCCCGCTATGGGATCCCGACGTATGTATCCAGTGCGGCAAATGCACTTTGGTGTGCCCGCACGCCACCATCAGGGCCAAGGTCTACGACAGCGGGCTGCTGAAGGACGCCCCCTCCGCGTTCAAGTCGAAAGACGCGAACTGGAAAAATTTCGCCGGGATGAAATACACCGTTCAGGTGTCTCCGGAGGATTGCATAGGCTGCGGGCTCTGCGTTTACAACTGTCCCGCCAAGAACAGGGCGGACGCGTCGAAAAAGGCGATCAACATGCACGAACAGCTTCCGCTGCGCGCGGCCGAACGCGACAACTGGGAGTTTTTCCTGAGCATTCCCGACGTCAACCGCAACGAGCTGAATCATTCGTCGGTGAAGGACGTGCAACTGCTGCATCCACTGTTCGAGTTCTCGGGCGCGTGCGGCGGCTGCGGCGAAACGCCGTACCTCAAATTGCTTTCGAGCCTCTTCGGAGACAGGGCGCTCATCGCCAACGCTACCGGCTGCAGCTCCATATACGGCGGCAACCTGCCGACCACTCCGTGGACCATCAACGAAGACGGGCGCGGCCCGGCCTGGAACAACTCGCTTTTCGAGGACGCGGCCGAATTCGGGCTCGGCTACAGGCTGACGATCGACAAGCACCGCGAGTTCGCCGTCGAGCTGCTGAACAAACTGTCGGGCGAGATAGGCGCGGATTTCGCGAAACAGATAATCGAAGCCCCTCAGAACGACGAAAAAGAGATTCATGACCAGCGCGGCAGGGTCGAACTCCTGAAGGAAAAACTCTCGTGGATGGAGACGGAGGAATCCGTCGAACTCCTGAGCGTCGCGGACGCCCTCGTCAAAAAGAGCGTATGGCTGATAGGCGGCGACGGCTGGGGATACGACATAGGTTACGGCGGGCTGGATCACGTCATAGCGAGCGGGCGCAACGTCAATATACTCGTGCTCGATACGGAGGTCTACTCCAACACAGGCGGGCAGATGTCCAAGTCGACGCCCCGCGGGGCGGTGGCGAAGTTCGCCGCCGGCGGCAAGAGGCTTGGCAAGAAAGACCTAGCCCTCATAGCGATGTCCTACGGTACCGTGTACGTGGGCCGCATCGCGATGGGAGCGAACGACGCCCATACGGTGAAAACTTTCCTGGAGGCGGAGGCTTATGACGGGCCTTCGCTTATCATAGCCTACAGTCACTGCATATCTCACGGAATAGAGATGGATCACGGCCTCGAACAGCAGAAGAAAGCCGTCGATTC
>JAISDQ010000206.1 GCA_031264605.1 Synergistaceae bacterium
GGTGCGCGGGGGCGGGATATCAGACGGCCATTTTGGCTCCGACGACTATACTGGCCGACCAATTTTTCGATTTCGTCGAAAAATATTTCGCGCCGCTGGGCAAACAGGTCGCGAAAATAACGGGCAATACGCCAAAGGCTTCGAGGGATGAACTGATATGGCGTCTGCGCGACGGCGAAATAGACGTTTTAATAGGAACGCACGCGATGCTGTCGGAAACGGTAGCCTTCAAGGCGATGGGACTGCTGGCGATAGACGAACAACAAAGGTTCGGCGTGCTTCAAAGGGACAAAATAGCGGGCGGCAACAGGGGAACACATCTCCTGATGACCACCGCCACGCCTATACCGCGAACGCTCAGAATGGCCCTTTACGGGGACATAGCCTGCACCGAGATGGAAACGCGGCGCGACAAGGGAAAAATCATCACGAAAATGATGAGCGACAATCATATCGGAGAGCTTTACGCGTTTCTCCTGGAACGCGTAAAGCAAACCGGCGACAAATGCTACTGGGTCTGCCCCCTCATTGGCGGAGACGGCGACGCGGAACCGTCGGTAGCGGCGAGGGCGAAAGATTTGAAAAAATACATGAAAGACATCCCCGTCGAGGTATTGACTGGCGAAACGCCCGCGAGGGAAAAAACCGAGACTATGGAACGTTTCAAAGCGTCCGGAGGCATCCTCGTATCTACCACTGTAATTGAAGTTGGCATCGACGTTACCGGCGCAAATATCATCGTCATCGAAAAAGCCTCGGCTTACGGGCTGTCGCAGCTTCACCAGCTTCGCGGCAGAGTCGGGCGGGGAAAACGCAAGGGAATTTGCCTGCTTCTGGACTCGCCGGCCAGCCTGAAAGGAAACGGGCGTCTCGCCGTGCTGCTTAACTGCGACGACGGTTTCAAGATAGCCGAGGAGGACCTGCGCCTGCGGGGAGCGGGAGAATACCTGGGCGTCCGCCAGCACGGAGACGAAAATTTCAAGATAGCGGATATAGCGAGGGACGAAAAATGGTTCGTACACGCCAGGGAAGACGCCGCGGCTGGCCTGTGACCCCATTGCCCGCGGCCCGAATCAGAGGATACGGCACGGCCGAATCAGCTACGATGGAGATGACGCTCTGATGAAAATAGTTTTTATCGATCAGGATTACCGCGCGAACGTCCTCGACGGGGAGGGACTTGTCGCCCCGTTGCTGAAATACGGCGAGGTCGTCGGCTACGACGACCGCCCGTGCTCTCAGGAGACACTTGCCGAGCGGGGGCGCGGCGCTGAAATAATATTCTTCAAGATAAATCAGCCGCGCAACGACGTCATAGACGGATGGACCGCCCTCAAATTCATGCAGTTCATAGGGATAGGCTACAGCAACTATCTCGACGTGCCGCACTGCAATTCGCGCGGCATTACCGTGCGGGGCATAGGCGAGTACGGCAGCAACTGCGTCGCCGAGTTCGCGCTAGGGCTCATACTGAACGCCATTCGCGGCATATCGCTCGCTGACAGGCGGATGAAAGACAAAATATGGACGCTCGACGGTATGCTGGGCCGGGAACTGGCCTCATCTACCGTAGGCGTAATCGGAACCGGGGCGGTAGGGGCGCTAGTAGCCCGCAAAGTCTCACTGCTCGGCGCAAGGACGCTCGCCTGCGATATTTACAAAAATCGGGAACTCGAAGAAAAATACGGCGTCGGGTACGCCGATATCGAAACGGTGATGCGCGAGGCCGACGTGGTGTCGGTACACCTGAAATACACTCCCGAAACCGAAGGGCTGATATCGGGGAAACTGCTCGGTTTGATGAAACGCGGCTCATACTTTATAAACACATCCCGCGCCCAGATCGTCGACTACGCCGCGCTGGAAGCCATGCTCAGGGACGGCGGGATCGCCGGCGCGGCGATCGACGTCCATTACGGTGAACCTCCGGCCGACTGGGGCCTGGCACATCTGGAAAACGTAATAGCGACGCCCCACATGGGATATTACACGGAGGCCGCCAACACCAACATGCTCAGGCTGGCCGTGGAGTCCGTTCTGGAGTATCTCAGAACGCGCGGCTGAGTTCCGCGTCTATTGCCGCGGAGGGGCCGTCTCAGAGGTAACGCCCCTGTGAATCTTTTTCGAGCGCATGGCTTAGGCGGGTATTATTCACGCCGTAGATTTTTCCGCATGATTGGCTATATACTCGTCAATACTGTCGATGATATAGGGAGGACTTGTCATGTGCAAACCATCCCAACAGTCTATGATGAAATTTGCCGCGCCCGTGCGGCGCAGATAATTAAACGCGTCCTGACCGCTCATCTTCTTTTCAGTTTTATAAAGCTCCACGCAGGACGCCAAAAACCAAATTTCCCCGCTAAATTCGCTCATGATTGTTCCTCCGGCCATGTAATATCACCAGTCGTCAGTTCTTCTTCCAAAAGGTCGTAAAGTATCGGATAACCAAGACGCCAAACCTTCGTACGCTCATCTTCCAAAGTTTTATACAATGCGGAATTATATAAAATCTCAGACGCTCCCTCCAGCGAAAGCCTTCTGTTTTCCATCAGCAATTGAAGTATGCCCGGCGTAATAAAAGCAATGACAGAAGATATATCTTTTTTATTTCCCATATTGACCTCCCGTGATATACGCGCGGACAAACTTCAACGACGCCAACGCGGCTCCGCTTTTCATGCAGTACTGGTCGGCCAATTTTTTTGTTTTCAGAGCCAGCAACGCCCCTTCTTCCGTCAGGAACCCTCCGAGAAGCGCCTGTATCGTCGGCATGACGTCATCATTGGCAACCGCGCCGATAATAACATCATATTCCAATGCGGTGTATTTTTTCAATCGGTTATCGACCACAAAATTGAGCCAGGCAATATCCGCGCTGTGAAAACGGAGAATTTTTAGCTGACGTTCAGCGGCCTCCGCATCGAACTCGTATACGGTCACTATAGGGTCGCCGTTGTCTTTTTTCCGCTTATATACAATCTCTGAAAACCTCTCGGCCTGAATCTGGCTAGACGTGAGGTAAAATCCCGCTCCAAAGTCAAGCCCGCGAGTCTGTCCGATCAGGCGAGGGATTTCAATCGCCGCGTTACTTCCATGGTATAGCTTCATGATATCGCGCCTTCTGAATTTAATATGGGTTTACCCGTCACTCATGAGCAAAATTTATATTTGCGGCATGGTTTTAATTATTGCCTGAAAGAGTACGCCAGTTTGGCGAACACGCCAAAGGAGCATGAGGCGCACACCAAACCGCTCATCGCCGTCGGTCGCGCGAAGCGCGGTTATGCCGCAGCACCCAGGCATGAAAAAACGCCCCTGCATGAAAACTTTGAGTTTATCGTTCATTGCCTCCCCATCACGGCATTCAGAAACAACCATCACGATTTTTCGCTCAATTTCGCCAGTTTTCGATAAGCGTCCGTCGTCTTGAATTCTTCAATATCCGAGACATAATCAATGGCTCGTTTTCCGTCTCTGTCTTTCGCGTTAACGTCCGCCCCGGCGTCGAGCAACATTTCGACGATTACGGGAAGCCGCGCGCTGATTTCCTTGATGTCGGCTTCCCAGTCCCAGTGATAAGATTCTTTAATTTTTTTAATTCTTTTAATATGATCTCCCGCGCTTTTCAGAACACTCATCAAAGGTGTCTTTTTATCAAAACCTACTGCAACATTGACGTCTGCGCCGTATTTCAGCAATAAAGCTACCGCATCTGGAGACGCTTTGTATATTTCAACCGCGTACGATAACACTCTCGGTGATTCGCTGACATTCGCTCCCGCTTCAAGGATGATTTGGAGGGTTTTGATTCCATTAAGCGACGCGCTTTTTCTACTTGCTGCTATAAGAGGTTCTCCATAGCTACCCTCTTTCCCGTTTACATCGACGCCGTGATTCAAAAGAACTTTGACGATTTCGCTGACGTCTTCACCGTTTGAAATGACGTCATACAATATTCCTCCGATGGAGGTCTTTATGGATTTAATGTCCACTCCGGCGTCCAAAAACGCCTGTATCAAGCTCACGGTCTGCTTTGAATTCGATACCGCAAGGGCAAGGGCGTTTTCTCCGTTATTCCTGACAGCGCCAACGTCCGCTCCGGCTTTCACAAGCAGCGCGATTTCGCCATTGTCGCAACCGTCGAACGTCGAAGCCATCAGGGGAGTCAATCCTCCGTAGATTGACGCGTTTACATCCGCGCCTTTTTCGATCATTGCCTCGGTAAGAGCTGGGTCCGCTTTCCTCCTCAACATGAGCATGAACGCCGGCCAGCCGTCCGAGTCGCGATCATTGGGGTTTGCGCCCTTTTCGAGAGCCTCTATAATTTCTTCTCTTGTTCCAAACTCACATAATCCAAAAAAGTCAGGCTGCGCGTTTTTCGACTTGGACTCGGACTTGGTTACCGCCTCTTTTAGCTTTGCAATTGACGCCGAATCCATCAAAACGTTCGTCTCTTTCGCGTAATCGATAACCGTACATCCGTCCATGTCCCTGACGCCGGCATCGGCGTCTGTTGCCAACAACACGGTAACGATCGCGTCTTGTTGCCTATCTTGGTAAGTATCGTAAAGATAGTGGTTATATATTTGAGGTGATCTGAACTGATTCATAACGCTCAACATTAAAGCCGTATGCCCCAGGATGGAGCGCGCATTTGGGTTTACTCCAGCCTTTAGGAGAAGATCAATTGTGAGTTCGTTTTTTTGGTTGAAAACAGCCGCCATCAATGCTGTCATACCATCGTTGTTTCTCGCGTTAACGTCGGCTCCTCTTTTCAGTAATTCGGCAACAACATCGTTTGTATTTTGAAAGGAAGCCCGAATCAGCGCCGTATCTCCGTCGTAAGTGTTCTGTATGTTTATGTCTTTGTCCGCTCCCGCATCCAAAAGCAGGTTGATTGTCACCGCCCAGTGAGCACGCGCCGCATCTAAAAGCGCCGTGGCGCCGCGATTGTCTCTGGCGTGTACGTCGGCGCCGGCTGCCAGGAGGAGAGAGAGCGGTTTATATACTCTTTCCTCGACCTGTTCTCTTGTAATTTGATGACCTGACCCGTCAAGTACATATTGCAGGGCGTTCTTACCGCGGTTGTCTTTGGCGTTCACATCCGCTCCCGCCTCGATCAAAACAGGCAGTTCCTCTCTCCTGTGAGCCTTGATAGCCTGTAAGAGAGGGGTGAGTCCATCTTCGTTTTTCGCGTTTATATCCGGCCCATATTTTTCCAGTATCGAAATATCATCGGAAACGGCTTGCGTTTCGACAGTGTCCGCTAGCGTCGTTGTACTGCGCGTTTCCACCGCTCGGACTTTTTCTGGGAAGAGAAACCGGAGGGGAGCGCGCAACAGCAAGATCACCACTACCAGGACTATCCATTTGACCCAACCATGTTTCTTCATCTCCGCGACCTCCCTCAGCGTCAATCGGTGCGTCTATATTTGCTCATTCTTTCTGTAATGTTGGTCTTATTTATTTTATCACCTTTTGCGTCAGCACATCCACGCTCACGGCCGTCGCTTCGCAATAAGCGCGGTTATGCCGCGGCGTCCCGGAATGAAAAACGTCCCTCAATGAAAAGTTTGGGGTTCTCCATCATCGCCCACTCACCTATCACGGTAGCCGGAATCAACCGTATTTGTCATCGCGCCTCACAACCAAGGCAGTCTCTTTTTGACGCCTGCCGAGTTTTTGCGGTTTTCGGGATAACCAACGCTCAGATGTATTTGCTTCCCTCACGGATCGAGAGTGGGGCGAGACGGCCGCGGAACTCGCCGATGAAGGCCCGTACCCACTCCGGGTTTGTCTTGGAGAAGTTCTCGAAGCCAAGATTTGCGAGGTATTCGTTTGTCAATGTCGTGGAGAGTATCCAACTGCCGGATATCCTCCAATAGCCTTTGCGCGTG
>JAISDQ010000207.1 GCA_031264605.1 Synergistaceae bacterium
TATATTTCATGACGCGACGCCCCGGACGGGCGTTTATTGCGCTATAATTTCCGCGAGGCTCGTTAAAATTCCGTCTGGGTCGGGGGATGATACCGCGGGATGTCCGATAGCTCGGGAACGATTTTGGTCCATATGGTTCATTTTCCCGTATTGACGCTGGGACCCGGCAGAAGGGTCGGAGTATGGCTGCGCGGCTGTTCCATCCACTGTGAGGGTTGCATATCGGAGGAACTCTGGAGTTTCGACCCGGCTTTCGCGCGCGGCGTGGACGACGTCGCTTGTGAGGTGCGCGGTTTTTTCGGCGGGGACGTTCCCCCGGCCGGGGTCACGGTTTCCGGAGGGGAGCCGTTCGATCAGTGGGAAGCGACGCGCGCGTTGCTGGAACGTTTTGCGTCGTTCGGGATACGGGACGTGCTGGTTTATACCGGTTATGACATCTCGGCCCCGGAGGGCCGGCGCGAAGAAATCGCGCCGCTCGCCGCGGCCGTCGTCGATTCCCCGTTCAAACTGGGAGAAGATACCGAGGCCGTCTGGAAAGGCTCCGAAAACCAGACGCTCAGCGTGTTCAGGCCCGAATTCAAAGACATGTACGGCGAATGGGCCCGTTCCGCGAAAGGCGCGCTCCAGGTCGCCGTTTTGGGGAACAGGGTCGTATCCATAGGAATCCCGAGACAGTCTGACGCCGGGGCGATTATGGCGCTTGCGGAAATGAACGCCGCGCGTTGAAAAACGCGGACCATATTTTTTATAATAGTGATACAATCAGGTAGGAAAAAAGAGAAAAGTGAAGCTCTCGTCACCGGTAATTATGCCGATAATTGAGAAAGGCCGAGGGGGATTTGTATGAAGCCGATGACAGTCCTTTCTGTGATACAGTTGGGGAACCTTCTCGGTATACGCTCGGAAGACGGCGTTCGTTCGCCGTTTTTGAAACGCGGGATTTACAACGCCGCGAAAAGGGCCGGTTATCTTGTAGTTCCCTACATCATGCCGGAATATGTCGAGGTATCGGGGGACGATCCGGTTACACTGATAGAGGACGACCCTCGCGAGGCCCTTTCGCCGTCGTTCGCCGACGCTCATCTTCTGGTGGAACTCGGCATGTCGATAGCCATGGGAAACGGGCGTTACGAACCGTCAGAAATAAGACAGCTCTCTTACGTCCTGGAGAGGAATTTCGATTTTACGGAATTGGAAATCCGCGCGCTGACGGCCCTCAAGAAGTTGTCTTATATGTCGCCGCCCGATATCGGCCGGGTCGCGGATATGATGTCGAAACGCTTTCCGCCTGATGAATGCCGCGAAATAGCGCGCATGATGACCACGGTAGGCGCGGCGGGGTCGATAGGAAGCGGCAAGATAATCGCGCTGAGGAAACTTTTCGCCGCCGTCGAAATCGACGAAAGGGAACTGTACCAATTGATGATGGGGTACCGTTATTCCGAGTCAGGCGTGATAGAAGTAAAGCGCATGTTCGCGCCGAGGGCCGAAAAGCCGAATTTGCGGCGAGAACCGGTGGTAAAGCTGAATTTCGACGTAGTGGCAACAAAAAAAAGGGAAACCGAATCGGTAGGGGTTATATTGTCAGAGATATTCGCGAGCGGGGAGTGAATTATGGTTTCTTCATGTCATAGCAATGGGAAGAACTGCCATAAAAAGAGGCGTATAATTTCTTCATGACAATCAAGATAAAGACGCGTGAGCGGGATGCCGTGATAAGGTCATTTGCCGCCGGCGTGGTTCCGACAATAGGCCTGCACCACATACAGGTCGACCGCAAGGACGAGATACTGGCCATTCTCGGCGACCTGGAGCGCGTCGGAGACGGCGGCGCGGCGGTGCGTTTCGTCACCGGCAAATTCGGCGCGGGAAAGAGCTTTTTCCTCAACCTCACAAAATCCGTGGCCATAGCGAAAAAATTCGTGGTGATGCAGGCGGATATCACCATGAAGAGACGTTTGGCCTCGACGACCGGTTACGCGAGGGCTCTTTACACGGAGCTGATATACCGCATGTCGACGGAAGCGAGGCCGGATGGCGGAGCTTTCGACAGCATCATGGAAAAATGGGCTCGGGATATCGCTTCGCGGTATCCCGAGGGTTTCGACGCGGACGCGGCGGTGCGCGAAGAACTGAAACCGCTTCAGGATATGGTGGGCGGGTTCAGTTTCATCTCGATCGCGGCGACGTATTGCAAGGCGGTCTTGTCGGGCGGCGAAAAGACGGCGCGCGCCGCCAAAAAATGGCTCTCGGGCGGCTTCGGCAAAATTACGGAAGCCAAGGCCGAACTGGAAGTCGAATCCTTCATCAACGACAAGGACATCTACGATTACCTGAAAATTTGGGCCGCTTTCGTCAGGATAGCCGGTTTTTCCGGCCTGCTGGTGACGATGGACGAGATGGGCCTGCTCGCGCAGGGCATATCGAACCATGCGGCGCGGGACGGCAACTACGAGATAATACTTCAGATTTTAAACGACTGCCTCCAGGGAAGGGCCTCGGGCGTCGGCTTTATTTTCGCTGGGGCGGATTTCTTTCTCGACGACCCAAAGACCGGCCTCATGGGACACGGAGCCCTGGCGAGCCGCCTCGCTCCCAATCCTTTCGCGCGCAACGGGCTGAAGGATTTTTCGACTCCGGTAATAAGGCTCGGCGAATTTACCCCGGAGGACCTGTACCTACTTTTCGAAAATATACGGGATATTTTCGCCATGGGAGATAGGTCGAAATATCTCATTCCCGACGAAGCCATTCGTTCCTTCATGAACCTCTGCGCGTGGTCGTTGGGGGATGATTTTTACAAGACTCCTAGGGACGCGGTAAAACTGTTCACGGGTTTTCTGTCGGTATTGCAGCAGAACTCGGGCGCCGAATGGCAGAGCATCCTCGACAGCACGGTAATTGAGGAAAGCGAGCGCGAAATTCCGCCCGTGCCGGCCGCTGCGGAGGATTTTACCGCGGAACAAGCCGAAGCGGAGATTGCGGCGCAGAGGGAGATAGAATTTGAGACCGCGCGGATATCCGGGCCTGAAATAGAGCCCGAACCCGAAGAGACGGCGGACGGCGAGACTGACGCCTCGGAAGAAGAATCCGGCCATGCCGGTAAACCGGCGCACGAAAAAATCACTGAGCCCGCGGCCGCGCCGGAATGGGTATCTCCCGCCCCGAGCCGGGAGTTTGAACGTGTCCTTTCGCCGGCGCCAGGGCCCGAGGCGAGTCCAGAGCCGGAGATTTCTCCGGAAATCGAGCTTGAACTCGAGGTCGCGCTCGGCACGGGTGAAATTGCCGCCGGCGCGGAGCGCGCGGATGAGGAAGAGGATGCGTATCCTAAGTTTGAGTTCGATTTCGAGCCAGACATCCTCGATTCGCCGGATTACGCCTCGGAAGGCGGTTTCGAAATGGGCCCCGGCCCGGCGCTTTATGTGGTGAAACCGCGCCCGGAGACTTACGACCCGAACATACTCTATATCCTTCCCGACGCCGGTTCGTCGCGCGATATGCCGCGGCGTCTCGTAAAACCGGAGCGGCACGGAGTCAGCGCCGCAGCGGAGCCTCTCTCCGAGGCGGTATCCCCGGCTCGGGACGAAGACGACATGCGGATAGGGCACGTCCTGTACGGCAACGAAAACGACCTCAAGGTATTCCTGCCAAATATGATCTCGCGAAATCCCCTGATAGGCATGGAGCGAATTCCGCCCGGAGTGCACAACAACCTGGCGCGCATGTCGGGGAAAATCCTGATAAACGCCTACAACAACTATCTGCCGAACAGTTACGAGAAAATGCTGCTGTCCGTGACCATCATCAATATCGCCAAGCGCTGGACGTCCGACGACGAGGACGCGTTCTGGAATTTCGTGGGGCGCCAATTGGGGTTCGAGAAGGATGCGCTTGACACCCTTTACGCCACGATATGCAACGCTGTTTTCGAGACCATGAAGTCGCACCACAGATTTTTTTCGCACGACCGAAAGACCAACAAGCGGGAGTTTTACGCCACGATAATGGCGCACGCGCTGGCAACAAGGGACAGCATGTACGCGCTGTTCGATTTTCTGTTGGAATTTTACGTAGAAAATCTGCGATGCCGCGTCATAAAGGGAGACTCCGCCGTGGGCGTGATGGCGTCGGAACTGCGGAAGCGGTTCGATGAGTGCGAGGAGCCCCGGGACGTCCGCCTCAAGGGCAAGTATTCCGGAATACGCGTCGGGCTGGCGTCAGTAATCGTGAAAAGACCGAATTTCTTCAGGAAATTCGCTGAAGATATACTTATGAAAATAGACAGGCTGGCCGCAGGGCTGAGGCTCGAAGACGCCACATACCTCGACGAGCTTCTGAACTCCTGGGGCGGACAAAAGGCGTCGCTCGATGTCGCGCGCGACGCGTCGCGTCCCGGCCCAAAACTTCCGCCGGCTGTGGCGTATGAAGAAATCAGGCCGCGTTACGAGATAGCCGGCTCGAATGCCGTCAATCTCGTAATTCCGTCCGTGAGGCTGGACGCCGAGCCGCCCGGAAGAAACGCCGCGGCCGAAATAACGTGCGGCGAGTCCCGCTATTTCGAGAACCTCGAGGTCTACGGCGACGAATTCGCGCGCACCATAGCGGAGAAGAAAATCGCGCTTTCCGGCCTCTCCAAATTCGCGTCGTCGGGAGATCTGATGGTAAAAGTGATGATTTCCGCCGGCGGTAAGTCTATTTATGATTCGGGGACGTCCCTTTACAGGGATATGATCGTGTTTCGCGGAGAGTACGAAATACCGCTTCAGAGCGTGAAAAACGGGCTTTACAGTGTATTCTCCTCGACCGACAGGTTTCTGTCTTTCGACGAATCGGGCGACGACAGGATCGTTCCCTCCTCTTCCGGGCAGATGCGGGCCGTGAAATTCGAGGAAAAATACGGCGTCACGATGGACGGTCATCTGGTCCACGCCGACTCGGGAAACGGTCCCCTGGAGGTCGTGATTTCCGCCGAACCGTGCCGCGAGGCGACGTTTTTGCGGCGGGGAAACGAGTACAGCGTTTATTCGGAGCGATTCAGCGTGACAATCCGCGTGCCCGAGCGGCACGATCTCGACAGATACGCGTTCCGCCTGAGAGGGAGTGAAATTCCTTTCAGAAAATGCGTTGTCCGAAATTTCGAAGGCATGGCGGAGTGCGCGGTCGAGGCGACGCCCGACGCGTGCGAGGACGGAATCTTCGACGTTGCGGTTACGGACGCTGACAGAGGCGGCGTGGAAGTGTCGAGGATATGCTGCTGTCTCATCGAGGGATTATGCGTTTCGTACGATAGGCCGTATTACTTCGAAGACGCCTACGGCGGAACGGTCGGGATAGACACGAATTCCAGGCGGATAGAATGGCCTCTCGACGGCGGAGAGTCCGTTGTCGTGCCGTTCGGGGACGGGCATCTCAACGTCAGGGTACCGCTTGTTTTTTGGCGCGCGGTTCCGTCGCTGTGGGGTGCCGGCAAAGAGAAGCGCGTAATGCAGTGGCACGCGTCGATACCGCCGGAAACCAGGCTGGAAGTCATGTGCCCGGACGAGATCGCGTGCAAGCTGAAGATGGGCGAGAACACGATAGAATGCGCCGAAAGGGAGAACGGACTTGTCGTTTTCAATATGGTCGACTCCCTGCGGGCGGCGGAATTCGGGAGGGACGAGGAAATCGTTCAGGTGGAATTGTTTCTCGAAAGCGCGGACGATAATTCCAGCAGGAAACTGTTCCCGATATGCCTCAAGGAGACGTTCGAGGAAAGCCCGAGATTCGAGATGCGCGACGGAGTTCTATCTTTGAGGAATCATTGGGCTTTCGTGGGGCCGCCGGACGGGAGGCTGGAGTACTCCTTCAAAGGGAGGGTCAGCGAGTCTTACGTTGTAAGGGCCGGGGATTCGGTGATATCGCCAAAATGCGGCCTGCCTCACGGAAATTATCAGTACAGAGTCCTCACCCTTTCGGGAGACGAGCTTTCCCCTGAGAAGAAAGTGATAATGTCCGGTTCGTGCATTCTGGGCGATGTGGATATATTTCACTTCGACAGCAAACTGTTGGAGATACGGAGGGTGCGCGCGGGATTCAAGGAATTTTTCATACAGCCCGTCTACGTTGGAAATCTAGAGTTCGCCGAGACCAGGGCGCAGTACGACGACGGGGTTTTCTATCCGGTTTACTCGGGCGTCTGTTACAGCATCAACCGCGATGACCAAAAGATATATTTCGGGGATGATTTCAACCCGGTTCAGATCGTCATAATCAACGGGCGCGATATATGCCTCTACAGGAAGGACGGCGCCAAGCCCTGCCTGATTTACGATTCGCGCCATAAAATAGTGGCCGAAACCCCGGATCCCAAGAGCGGCTTGGTCCACTACACCCCCGATTTCTACGAATACGAGGCGCTCGACGGAAATTAGGCGCGGCGGAATAAAGGCGCTCAAATTATTTTTTCTGCCGCCTCGTCAAGGGCGCGTTTTGCGCGCGCGGGGTCGCCGCCGCTTTCGGAGATAATTCTGTCCACCGCGTCGTAGCCCAGGATGGGGACATAAGACGCCGCGAACGCGTACGAACGGTCTAGGATCGCCGCGCATCTCGCCGCGTCGGCGGTGAGTGTGTCGATGCATTTTGTGCGAAAAATCGTCACAGCGCGTTCCAGCAGCTCCAGGTTTTCGAGAAGGGTGTCCGCTATCAGGGGCAGAAAGGCGTTCAGCTCAAATTCGCCGTGAGCGGCGGCCGCCGTGACGGCCGTGTCCCCGGCTATCGCTTTCATCGCGCATTGCATGGTCATTTCAGGAACCACCGGGTTCACCTTGCCCGGCATTATCGTGCTTCCGGCCTGCATGTCGGCCAG
>JAISDQ010000005.1 GCA_031264605.1 Synergistaceae bacterium
TATATTGGAGGAAGCTCACGAACTCGCGGAAGCCATCGACGGGGGCAGCGCACGGGATATCGCCGAGGAATGCGGCGATCTGTTGCTTCAGGTGGTTTTCGCGGCGGAGATAGCGTCCGAGGCCGGCATGTTCGGAATGAAAGACGTTTGTCTCGCGATTTGCGAAAAACTCATAAAGCGCCATCCGCATGTATTCGGCGACGTATCGGTGCGTAACGCCGACGACGTCAGCCGCAACTGGGAGATTATAAAATCCGGGGAAAGACAGGCTCGCGGCGCCGACGATTCCGCGATGGCGGGCATACCTAAGGGGCTTCCCGCTCTGCTGCGCGCGCTCAGGATTTCGGAACGCGCCTCCAAAAAAGGTTTCGACTGGCGTTTTGGGGACGTGGAGTCGGTGCGCGCGAAAGTGCTGGAGGAACTGGGCGAGTTGAGCGTCGAGATAACGAACGGCGACGCGCAAACAGTCCGTGAGGAACTTGGCGACGCGTTCTTCGCGCTCGCCAATATGGCGCGCCATTTGAAAATTGACCCGGAAGAGGCGCTTCAGGAGGCTAACGAGAAATTTATCAGACGTTTCCGTACAGTTGAACATCTTTCCGCGGATGAAAATTTGCGGATGGAAGAAGCGCCGTTGGACAAGCTCGAAGCCCTTTGGCGGTCCGCGAAAGATATCGAGCGCAAAGGGGGGGACTACCCCTCAGGGAGGTAATATATATGGCTACATCGGCGGAGAAAATAGCGGAAGTTCTGGAGAATAACGTGCGCCCCATAATAGAGTCGCACGGCGGCGGAATAGAGTTCATGGGTTTCGACGAGACGAGCGGCGTCCTCAAGGTGGAGTTGTATGGGGTTTGCAACGGATGCCCCGGCGCGGCCGCCACTTTGCGCAATTTGGTGGAAGGCGTCGTGCAGCGTTACGTCCCGGAGGTCAAGGAGGTAGTGCGGGCTTGAAGCGGTGAACGCCACTAAAACCGTGACAGTGCCGTCGGAAGACGTGCTGTCGAGGTTGTTGGGCGCGCGCGACGAGGTCCTCTCGATGGTGGAGGAGCGGTTCGGTCTGAAACTCGCCGCGCGGGGGACGGATATTCATATCCCCGACGACGGTTCCGGTTTGGCGGATGATATCGCGGGCGTCCTGGGTCAGTTTGCCGAAATGAGCGCGCGGGGGATTCGCCCTTCGGGCTTGGAGATGCGGCGAGCGCTCGATACTGTGGCGGATGGCGGCGGCGCGCCCGACATGATATCTCGCGCCGAACGGACGGTCTGCGTCACGAACAGAGGCCAGCAGGTGCGTCCTTACACGCAGGGGCAGTTGGAGTACGTCGAGGCCATAGAGGCCAATGACGTTGTTTTCGCGATAGGGCCGGCCGGCACGGGAAAGACGTATCTCGCCGTCGCGGAGGCGGTGGCGGCGCTGAAAGCGTCGCGCATAAACAGGATAGTCCTGGTGAGACCGGTGGTAGAGGCGGGGGAGCGCCTGGGTTACCTTCCGGGCGATCTCATGGAGAAGGTGGAGCCTTATATCAGGCCGCTTTTCGACTCTTTTTACGACCTTCTCCCGCCGGAGCGTTTCAACCGTTATATAGAAAAGGGCATCATCGAGATAGCGCCTCTCGCTTATATGAGAGGACGGACGCTGAACGGCAGTTTTATAATTCTGGACGAGGCACAGAATACCACGCGCGAACAGATGAAGATGTTTCTGACGCGGCTGGGGCTTGGCTCAAAGGCGGTCATAACGGGCGACATAACGCAGGTAGACCTTCCGGGAAACAAGGAATCCGGGCTTCGTTGCGTGGGGGATATATTGGAAGGCGTCGCCGGGGTCGCGTTTTGCTTCCTCTCCAATAACGACGTGGTGAGGAACGACATAGTCCAAAGGATTGTCAGGGCGTACGAGGAGTACGAAAAAAATGGCCGGAGTCCGCAGGCGCTCGTATCGTAGGTGGTCGCGTTTTTTGTCGAGTAAAGGGCAAACCGCGCGCGACGCTCACGCCGTTTTGCTTATCGTGCTGTGCGCCGTCCTGGTCATGAGCGCGGCGGCCATAGGGACGCTGCGGTGGTATTTCGTCGACGCGCGCGGCGGTTACAGGGTGGGGCATCCATCGCCGCGAACCTATCTCGCCAGGGTATCGGCCCGATTTGTCGATAAGGCGACCACGAGCGAGGTCCGCAATATGGCGGCGGACCAGATAGTGGACGTGCGCGTGCGAAACAACAGCGCCACCCAACTCGTTACGTCGCGGATATCGAACCTAAAAAATGCCGGCGACGTGAGTTTCGCTCCCGAAAAACTCAAAGAAATCGTGAATTCGATGTCGGACGACGTCAAAAAACGAGTTCTCGCCGCCACGGTAGAAATAAGCGAGAGGAACTACGACAAGTCGGTCACACGTTCGGAACAGACGGCCGTGATATGGGATAACCTCAGGAATTCCGATATGCCGCCGGCGGAGAAAAACGTAATCTTTCAGCTTACCGACGCGCTGCTGATACCTACTCTCGTCGGCGACGGCGAAATGGCCCAGCGGCTGCGGGATGACGTGACGTCCCACATTCCGGCGATGACGCGCGAAATACGCGTCGGCGAACCTCTTATACTGGAAAAGCAGGTGGTGACGCCGGAAATAGCGTCGCTTCTGAGGGCGAGCGGATATCCGGACGCTACGGTTCCGTGGAGACATCTCGCCTTCGTAGTCATTATCACCATGGTTTGGTCGCTGTGGGAGACGTGGCTCGGACGGCGTCAGGAAGCGCCGTCCTCCGGCCGCGAGGCGATTTACATATCGGTGCTGATCATCCTCTGCTGGGTGGCGCAGGCCGTGCCGTCGCGGTGGGAATACGACTCGCTCGCCATTCTGGCGCTCGCCGGGTGGATGTTTCTGACCCTGCCTCCCATGTTCGCTTTCCATCTCGTGCTGGGCGGAGGGCTGATAGGGTATATCCTCGCGTTCCCCGGATTCACTTCGATGATCGCCGTAGGGTGCATCATCTGCGCTGTCGCAGCCGGCACGGCTTATGTAGTTATTCAGGAAGCGTCCAGCAGGATAAAGATATGGGCGAATCTGTTTTCGCTGGGGTTATATATCACGCTGACGTCGTCCTTCGTGCGATGGGGCTTCGGTCTGCCCATATCTGCGAGGATAGTGATAATCAACCTCGGTCTAGGGGCGCTTTGGAGTAGCGTCGTCGTCGCGGTCATCCCGCTCTGGGAATATATTTTCGACATTATTTCGCCGCTTCGCCTGCTGGAGATGAGCCACCCGTCGCAGCCGCTCCTGAAACGTCTTCAGCTCGAGGCTCCCGGGACTTATCATCATACAGTCACGGCCGGCACGCTGGCCGAGGCCGTGGCCGACCGCATGAGGATGAACGGATTGCTCGTGAAAACGGGTGCTTTCTATCACGACATCGGCAAGCTGAAACGTCCGCATTATTTTGTCGAAAACCAGTCCTTCGGGGATAATATACACGACAGACTGGCGCCCGGCGATTCCGCGCGCATGATATTGAGCCACGTTCCCGACGGGCTCAAACTGGCCGACGATTACAAACTTCCCCACAGAATGAAGGATTTCATAGCCGAACACCACGGCAGGACTTTTCTGGGTTATTTTTATCAGAAAGCCGTCGACGCGGACAAAGAGGCGGGGGGAGACGGGAGCGGCATCGACCGCGCCGACTTTACATATCAAGGGCCGACGCCGCAGAGCCCGGAAACCGCGCTGCTGATGCTCGCCGATTCCGCCGACGCGGCGCTGAAGGGACTGAAAAGTCCCCTGGAAGGGCGGGCCGACATCGAAAAACTCGTGAACGACGTG
>JAISDQ010000010.1 GCA_031264605.1 Synergistaceae bacterium
CGGACGCTATCTCCGCCGCGAAAACCACCTGAAGCAACAGATCGCCGCATTCCTCGGCGATATCCCGTGCGCTGCCCCCGTCGATGGCTTCCGCGAGTTCGTGAGCTTCCTCCAATATATAACGCCTCAGGCTGCGCATGGTCTGTTCGGCGTCCCAAGGACATCCCCCCGGAGCGCGCAGCTTCCGCATTATCCCGAGCAATGTACCGAATTCTTTCATAGCCGCGTCGTCGTCAATCATGTCAATCATAATGATATTTTATCAGAAAAAACGGATTTTTCGGAATGCCGGTGAGAGAATGTTGTCATTTCGTTTGGCGGGTTACTAAAAAACGCAAAACCATTTTGTCTCAACCGCATAAAATTAAGCTTGCAGCATTCAGATAATGCGTCTTTTTCCGGCGTCCGGCGTACCGCTTTTTTAAAACCCTCTCCTACGCCGCGCGATACCGTACAGTCTATTGTATAAGTTCAGTATGGAGAAAAGGCCCGCGTTGAGTACAACATTTCCTGCGTGTCGAACTCTCACCCATAGATTGACAACCGATATATCATTGATATACTCCGAAGCAGGGAGTTGGGGCTGATGCGTGAGCGGCGCTCCACCGATAGTATGAGCGGCGAGACGGGAATTGTGTTCGACATAAAGCGCTACGCCCTCCACGACGGGCCCGGCATCCGCGTATCGGTGCACCTGAAGGGATGCCCGCTGAGGTGTTGGTGGTGTCACAACCCCGAGAGCCAGAACTTTAACCCTCAAATACTGTTCCGCGCCGACAGGTGCATAGGATGCGGGATGTGCGTCCCGGCCTGCCCGAACGGCGCAATATCCGGGCGGTTCGGAGACGAGTCCGAATTGTGCGGAGGCTGCGGCGGATGCTCCGGTGTATGCCCTTCGGAGGCCAGGGAGATATGCGGACGGCGGATGTCGGTTCCCGGCGTCATGGAAACCGTCATGAAGGAGAGAATTTTTTTCGAACAATCTGGCGGCGGCCTCACGCTATCGGGGGGCGAACCACTCTCTCAGGGCGATTTCGCGATGGCGCTGCTGGCAGAGAGCAAGCGCAACGGCATCAACACAGCCGTCGACACTTGCGGTTTCGCCGAGACGGACGTTCTCATGGAGGCCATTCCCCTGACCGACGTTTTTCTTTACGACGTAAAACACATGGACCCGAAATCGCACAGGCGCTATACCGGCGCTGACAACGAGATAATAAAGTCGAACATGCTGAAGCTGGGCGAGGCGGGCGCCAGAATAAACGCGAGAATGCCGTTCATACCCGGCGTAAATACCGACGAGGCCAACATCAGGGCGACCGGCGAGTTCCTGAGCCGCGTGAAAGGAGTGGAACTGCTGAGCATACTCCCCTACCACGCGGCGGCCGCGGACAAACACAAAAGGTGGGGAATGAAATTTAAACTCGCCGAAACTTACCCCCCGACGGAAAACGCCCTCAGGTCGGCCGCGGCCATTGTGGAAAGTTACGGAATCCGAACCGCGATAGGCGGTTAGACTTTGCGATACGGGACATCGGAGCGCGTGGGCGGCGTCGCACGCGCGATTGACGCTTCACACGAGGAGGAGCGAACATAATGAACAAACGCGTCGAACGGCTGCGCAAGGAGAGTTTCGAGACCGCGCCCAGTTTCTCGTCCGAGAGAGCCGTGCTCGAAACGGATTTCTACTCTGAAAACGACGGAAAGTATTCCACCCCCGTCATGAGAGGGCTGAACTTCAAGCGCATATGCGAGCGGAAAACGATCTACATAGGCCCGGACGAACTCATAGTGGGCGAACGCGGGCCGAGGCCCAAAGCCGTCTCGTCGTTCCCGGAACTGACCTGCCACTCCGTGCGGGACCTCGAAATTTTGAATTCGCGCGAAACGCAGAGTTACAAAGTCGCCCAAGAAGACATGGATATTTACCGCGACCGCGTCATCCCCTACTGGAGAGGACGCAGCATGAGGGACAAAGCGTTCGCGCGGATGCCCCAAAAATGGCTCGGCCTCTACGAAGCGGGGCTGTTTACCGAGTTCGGCGAACAGCGCGCTCTCGGGCATACCGCTCTTGACGACCTCATATACCAACGCGGAATGCTCGATATCAAACGCGACATAGCCGAAACCCGCTCGAAACTGGATTACCTGCGCGACCCGGAGGCTGCGGCAAAGGACGACGAACTGCAGGGCATGGACTATTCCTGCGACGCCGTCATAATTTTCGCCGAGCGTCACGCTGAACTCGCCGAACGCATGGCGTCGGAGACGGCTGATCCAACCCGCAAAAAAGAACTTCTGAAAATAGCCGGCGTCTGCCGCTGGGTTCCGGCCCACGCACCGCGCGATTTCTGGGAAGCGCTGCAAATGTACTGGTTCGTTCATCTGGGAACGATAACGGAACTCAACGGATGGGACGCGATGAGCCCCGGACATCTCGACCAGCACCTGACGCCGTTTTACGAACGGGGAATCGCGGACGGAACGTTGTCGCGCGAGGAAGCGAAAGAACTTCTCTCCTGCTTCTGGATCAAGGTCAACAACACCCCGGCGCCTCCAAAAGTGGGCGTCACCGCGGCCGAAAGCGGCACCTACAACGACTTCACCAACATCAATCTTGCGGGGCTGAAGCGCGACGGAACCGACGGTTCGAGCGAGGTGACGTACATGATCCTCGATGTGGTGGACGAACTTCGCCTGCTCCAGCCCCAGTGCAACGTACAGGTGAGCGCGCGCACGCCGGACAGCGTCCTCCGGGCCGCCGGCAGGGTGATACGCCACGGCATGGGATATCCGTCGGTGTTCAACGCCGACGTGATAATTCAGGAGCAGATGCGCGTCGGCAAGACGCTGGAAGACGCGCGCCAGGGCGGAACCAGCGGCTGCATCGAAACCGGATGCGCCGGCAAGGAAGCCTACTTGCTGCACGGCTACCTGAATACGCCGAAGGTGTTGGAATTGACGCTAAATGACGGCGTCGACCCGATGACGGACAAAAAAATCGGCATATCGACGGGAGACGCCAAAAATTTCAAGGACTGGCGGGAACTTTACGGGGCGTTCGAGAAACAACTGAAATACGTCGTCGACACCAAAATAGAGGTCGACAACTACCTCCGCGCCAGATATTCGGAGTTCTTCCCCGCCACTTTCCTCTCCTGCGTCATCCGCGACTGCGTATCGAAAGGGCGCGATTACTACAGCGGCGGGCCGAGATACAACACCGACTACATCCAGTGCACCGGCATCGGCACCGTAACCGACTCGCTGTCGGCTATAAAAAAGCACGTGTTTGACGAGAAACGCGTTTCGCTCGATCGCCTGGTCGACATCTGCAACAAAAACTGGGATGGCGAGGAGGCGCTCCGCCTCACGGTTTGGAACAAGACGCCGTTCTACGGCAATGACGACGACTACGCCGACGACATAATGCGCTCGGTTTACGGGAGTCTCTACGGGGCGATCGACGGCAAGCCGAGCGTCCTGGGCCCAAACTACCATCTCAACATGCTCTCCACGACCTGCCACAACTACTTCGGCAAAATGACCGCGGCTACGCCCAACGGACGTTTCAGGGGAACTCCGATATCGGACGGCACGTCGCCCAGCCACGGCGCTGACTGCAAGGGGCCGACAGCGGTCGTGAAATCCCTGGGAAAGATGGATCAGGTAAAATCCGGCGGCACGTTGCTGAATCAGCGCTTCCTCCCCGGCGTGCTGGAGGGCGAAAAGGGCCTGGACGGACTGGTGAACCTGATACGCGCCTACTTCAAACTCGGAGGCCATCATATCCAATTCAACGTGGTCGACGAGGCCACGCTGCGCGATGCCCAGAAAAACCCGCGGGAATACAGGGGACTTTTGGTGCGGGTGGCCGGTTACAGTGACTATTTCGTCGATTTGGACAACTACCACCAAGAGGAGATAATCGCCCGCACCGCCCAGGAGGCTTTTTGACCGGGATACGCAGCATTAAAAAGGCCGCTTTCGCCGGAGGATGTTTCATCCTCCGGTTTTTTGCGGCAATTCATGTTTTGGGGAACGCGTTCCTGATATATGCTAAAATATAAGAAATTCGGAATATTATTCGGAAAAGCGGACTACGACGGCATTATGAAACGGAATGTTTTGGAGTGGCTAATAGAGCGGGAACCCTCGCATTAGTTGATAAACAGCCCTCTCCGGTCATATTTCTCAAACGGTTTATCTTTGCTGTCAAATTCTTTCAAATTGTTTACTCAAAAAACCATACAAAAATTGGCGGCTTGAACTGCCAACCCCGCGATTTTTTCCCTTGCGCCTGTAGTATTATGTTACTATATTAAAGAAGATTTTAATTTCCCGGCGCGATGTCGCCGCTTTTATTTTGGAGGTATTTAAATGAGTTCGGGGAAATACGATTTCGACTCGCGGATCGACAGGAGCGGCACCGAATGCGAAAAATGGGACGACCTCAAGACCCACTTCGGCAGGGCGGATTTGCTTCCCTTCTGGGTGGCCGATATGGATTTCAGGTCGGCTCCCGAGATAACGGAGGCCCTGCGCGAGCGCGCCGAATTCGGCGTATTCGGCTATCCCACGGAACAAACGGAAAAATACCGGGCGGCAGTGGCGAACTGGGAACGCCGCCGTCACGGGTGGGACGTGTCGCCGGATGAAGTCGGCCTCATGCCGGGCGTCGTCACCGGCATATCCGTAGCGCTGTGCGAGCTTACGTCGCCCGGCGACGGCGTGGTGATACAGCCGCCCGTATACCCGCCCTTCTTCAGCGAGATAACGCGCAACGGCAGGAGGGTGGTCGAAAACCCCCTCGTTGAGACCGATGAAGGCTACGTCATGGATCTTGAACATCTGCGCTCCGTCCTGACGCCGGACGTCAAGGCCATACTGCTTTGCTGCCCTCACAATCCCGTGGCGCGCGTGTGGAAAAAGGAGGAACTGCAAGATTTGGGACGCCTGTGCGCCGAACGCGGCGTCACCGTCATATGCGACGAAATACATCAGGATCTGATATACGCCGACGCGAAGCACGTCCCTCTGTCCCTCGCCTTCCCGGAACTGGAAGGCCGCATGGTGACACTCGTGGCACCCAGCAAGACATTCAACGTCGCCGGCCTCCGCGCTTCGGCGTGGATTGCGCGCGACAGGGAAATTTATCGCAGGCTTCATTCCGCGTTCGATAAATTTCATCTCAGCGGTATAAACATCTTCGGGCTCGTCGTCCTCGAAGCGGCGTATAACAGGAGCGAAGCATGGCTCGACGCCGTCATGGAATATCTCGGGGAAAACCGCGATTGCGTGGAAAAATTCCTCGCCTCGCGCATGCCCGGCGTCAAATTGAAACACCCGGAGGGAACCTATATATTCTGGCTAGATTTCAGGGATTACGGCCTAGGGCAGAAAGAACTCATGAACGTGCTAACGAACCGCGCCCGCGTCGCCATGAACGACGGCTCCCTGTTCGGACGCATGGGAGAGGGCTTCGCGCGGCTCAATATCGGCTGTCCCCGCTCACAGCTCGAAGAAGGGCTCGGCCGTCTGGCGGACGCGTTCGGCGAATTACGGAAAGGAACGGTAAATTTATGATAAGGGACATCGCGGCGCCTCTCAAATTTTGCAGGTTCATGGTCGACCTCAAGACGTACAGCGGCGCGTTGCACGGCAACATGGTCGACCTGGTCGAAGGCGATTTTTTGGGAGGATTTTCGACCTTGCGGATGAGTTATCCGCTCGAAAGGGTAAAATTGCTTCCCCCGATAACGCCGGCTAAAATCTGGTGCGTGGGCAGAAACTACGCCGGGCACGCCAAAGAATTGGACCACGAAATACCCGCTGAACCGCTGATTTTCATGAAACCCGCCTCGGCGCTCGTCGGCAGCGGAGACCCGGTGCGCGTACCCGAATGGGCCGGACGCGTCGACTACGAGGGGGAACTGGCGGCGGTCATCGGCAAAAGATGCCGCAAGGTCGCGGAGAAAGACGCCCTTTCCTACGTTGCCGGCTATTCCTGCTTCAACGACGTGACCGCGCGCGACCTTCAGAATCTCGACGGCCAGTGGACGCGCGCCAAGAGTTTCGACACTTTCGCCCCCTTCGGCCCCGTGATAGTGCTCGCGAACGCCATGCCGGCGGACGCGCGGATCACTACGAGGCTGAACGGCTCGGTGGTGCAGCAGGATAAATTTTCGAGCATGATCTTCCCCGTGGCCCGGATTGTCTCTCACATCAGCATGTTCGCCACGCTCGAGCCGGGAGACGTGATAGCCACGGGAACTCCGGAGGGCATAGGCCGGGTGAGGGCCGGAGACAGGGTGGAAGTCGAGATAGACGGCATCGGGACGCTCGCCAACCCGTTCATCTCGGATCACTGAAAAAACGGAAACAGCCAAGCGGCCTCCGGTATGATAACCGTATCGGGCTACGCGAAACTGTCGTCGCTGAAACGCGCGCTCATTGATTACGCTTCCCCGGACAGGGCCGCGAAACTCGTTTATATGCTGCCGTCGAAATCGAACGAGGAACTGCTGCTCGACATGCTGAGGGGCGAGGGCGATTATTTCGCCCGCAAGCCGGAGGTATGGGGCTGGCAGGACCTTTATAACAGGCTTGTCCCCAAGGACAGGCGGCGCAGATGCATAGACCCGCCCGACCATAATCTGGCGCTTCGGCACGTCATAGAGAAAACCGTCTCCGATTACGACGCTAGAGGCGTTCCACTGCCGCCCGGAGTGCGGAAGAAAAATTTCGCGCTGCCGCTCGGACAGGCGATCAACGAACTGATGCTTGAGGACGTCGGCCCCGAGTCGCTTTGCGGCCCAAATGACGACGGCGTATCTCCGGCCGCGCTGATCCGGGATTTTTACACCGCCTATAAAGCGTACCTAGCGGCGAACTCGCTCGCCGACAACTCCGATATACCGTCGCTCGCCGCCGACGCGCTCGCCGAATACCCGCTCGCGGGAAACCTTCCAGGCGATATGGCGAGCAGAATCCTGTGTTTCGTGGGTTTCATGTCCTTCACCGGGGCGCAGTTGAAATTGCTCAAAGGGCTCGACGCTCTGGGGCTCGAAATGGCGTTTTTCATGCCCGACCCGGACATGCGGGACTTTCGCGACGCCGCCGCGCAACTGGGCGCGTGTCCGGCGAATGCCGGAACCGACCGCTTGGACATCGTAAAAACCGCCGCGCCCGACGCTTATTCACAATACGAGTGCGTGGCCCTGGCGATAGCCGCCTCCGAAGAGAGCGACGACGTAGGAGTAATGACGCCGGAGGGACGCATGTCCTCCCTGACCCGGGCCCTGAACCGGCACGGCATACCCTGGCAGCTTCGTTCGGAAGTGACTGTCCGCGATTCGGCGGCGGCTGAATTTGCCGTCCGCGCCTGGGAAGTCCATAAATCGGGCTGGCCTCCGCTTGCCGCGTCGCACCTGCTGCGAAGTTCGGCGGCGGGCTTGGATCTGGACCCGGCAAGACTGATCGCCGTCATGCCGGAAGGACTCGACGCGTGGAAGGAGTTTTTGGCGTCCGACGCGGACGCCGCGCGGATTCTCGCGCGCGTCGAGGCTTTTTGCGCCTTGCTGTCGGACGGGGACGGCCATACGCCCAAAGAACTCCTTCTCGGATTTGCCGCGCTTTGCGGCGGCGGCGAATGGGAAAACCGTCTCGCGGGTGAGATCGGGGACGACGCCGAATTCGACCCGGCGGTACGTGAAATCGCGTCGTCGCGCCTTGAAATAGCCTCGAAAATAGATATGCTCGAAGACGTATTGCC